>JAKAIL010000147.1 GCA_021825235.1 Bacteroidota bacterium
CTACGGCCTCCAGCGTTTAGACCGGTCGAGCACACACATCAAGGCATACAGAAACCCTGACATTTCTATTGTGCCTAAAACCATGACATTTCTATTGTGCGGCTACAGAATTTTTTAGATTTCTTGCAAATGCCGTTTTTTCGTTGTATATTTGCATTCGAGAAAAGGGACGAAGGTTTAATGGCTGGCCGAAAGCTTCACCGTTTCCGGGCCAAATGTGCGGAAAACCACGTTTTGCCCAATCGCATGAGCGTGCTTTGGCTCTACCATTACGCGAGCGTTCCGAAGGCTGTCGCGGCCTTACTGTTGCCGTATTGTTAAAATTTTTGCCATTCGAGGCGCTTACATCGAAATCGTTTCGATACACACTTAAAGCTAAACTAACAACATGAAACGTTTTTTGTCCATGCTTGCAACGGGCGCCCTTGCGCTCGGTCTCTACACCACCGCTTCGGCTCAAACGCGCGGCATCGGCGCAGGGGCACTTACGCTGGATGATCTGCAAAATGCCGTTCCTCCGCACTTGGTAACGCTCGAGGCACCGCTCGTGGGCAGCCCGGAGTGGCTCCAATGGCAGTCCGAGGGATTTCCTAATCTTACCTGGAGCGTGCCCGTACCTCCGACGAATAACGCGCAAAGCGGATTCGTCTATTCCGGGCCGTTAAACCAGACCACCCCGGCCTCGGTACCATTTTCACCCTACAATTTGCTTTATTGGTTAGGACCAGGCCAAACCGGTTTTAACAACAACGGTGGTGCCGCCGGAGCATGGGACTGGGCCAATACCAACCAGCTCGGCATCATCACCAATAGCTGCACGGGCATCGTCGGACGCATCCCGATTTGGACCGCCGCTTCCACGCTCTGCAATTCGAGCCTTAGCGACAATGGAACGACTGTTTCGACACCTGAAAACCTTTCGCTCACCCCGACCGGCAACCTTACCGTCGCGGCCGGTACGAGTCAGCTCATGGGCAACGTCGGCATCGGCCAGGTGCCGGGTGTTGACCAGCTCGACGTCACCGGTAATAGCGTCATTAACGGTACTGGTGGCGGCTTTACTACGATTGGCAACACAGCGACGGGCGGCAATGTGACGCTCAATGCGCCGGGAGGCAACACTGGGGTAATCGCGCTCAATGGCACGACTAATATCAATACCTCGGCATACGCACAGACCACCATTGGCGACGGTTCCCCGAATAACCAGTTGATCATTCACGGCATGAACGATGCCGTGAGTGGATCGCCGTATTACCCTGGTAGTCCACTCTGGGACCTCGATGTGCAGGGTGATGCCTCCGTTACAGGCATTCTTCATATCGGTAACAACTTAGCCAGCATCTGGATTGACGGAACATCGCTGACGAACACGATGAATTCCGATCGTCCACTGGCACTCAATTCGAACTTTGGACCAGTCAGCCTGAACGACGCCAGTTCCTCGAATGACGGGACCAATATCAATTCCACGAGCGGCACGGGCGCGATAAACATTGGTAATACCGCAAGCTCCGCCTTGACGCTGAATTCCGCTGCTACGGCGATTAATACCACCGGATCGGGGACGACGGACATCGGCAGCACCACTTCCGGCGGAGCCGTTTCGATCAGTTCTTCCGGCGCGAATCCTATCACCGTCAATGTCGGCGATACCACGAATAATCTGGTCCTCGATAACATCGCCTATAATAATTCCACGACCAGCTTCCTTTCACTCGATGGTTCCGGCAACGTGCGCCAGCACGATCTCCAGGATCTGGTGAAAGGCGAGAACGGCGTACTTGTTACGGATACGGCCGGCTCGGCCATTGCGGAGCTCGGAGCTTCGAATACCGATGTCCCCTTCGGCAGCGACCGCTTCCTTAATACCAACGCCAGCACCTTGCACATCACGAACGGGTTGCCCGGGGTGAATTTCGTAACGTTCAATGGTGCCACGGCGACGACGACCATTACCGGTAATACCAACATCAACACCGCCGGCGCGGCAGTGACGAATATTGGCACGTCCGGAACCGTCACGAACATTACCGGCGCGACCAATATCAATACGACGGGCAACGCGACTACAGATATTGGAACAAGCGGTACGGGGATCGTCAATCTGGGTAATACGACCGGTAATACTGCCGTCACCGGTAATATCTATCCGAGCACGAACCACTTGTACGATGTCGGAACGACCGCGAACCGGTGGGCGAATGTGAATACCGATACCCTCACGTTCGATAACCTGTTTTACATGACCTCGCCGTCGCAGAATGATTTGAGCTTGTCGAGCATCGACAACTCCTTCAATCTGCACTTGAATACCGATGCATCGGGCACGGGGGCGTTCAATGTCTATTTGGATAATCTTGCCAATCCGGCGATGAACGTGCAGACCTCGGGAACTACGATTGCTTCGGATAATGGCGGCGCAACTCCGAACCAGTTGACGCTCGAAGGACAAACGAGCATCACCCAGCAGCTAATCCTCGGTTATAATACGACCGGCAATTGGGGATCGGTCCAGTCCATTCTTCAGGGAACGGGCGCAGAACCCCTGTATCTCCAACCATATACGAATGGCCTGGATAATCCACACGTGGGCGTGGATTATGCGGGAGGTTCTACGCTGCCGTATAACCTGAGTGTCAACGGGACCATGGGATCTACGGGGAACGCAGCCGTCGGAGGCGGCCTGCTCGTCTCCGGGGCCGAAACCTTTGCAGGCGACATTCAGTCCGTTTCCATGCGCGCGACGGGTGTGGGAAGCTCCTGGACGGGTGCGGGCGTGTTCGGCGGAACCGGCAATACCAATAACGCGGTCATCGCCGGTGAAATTGGAGGTAAGGCGGAAATCGGCGGGCACCTCGGTGATCTATCCGCTTGGGAAAACTTGTATGTCAATGCGGGTGGTGGCGACGTACAGATTGGCTCCGATGCCAGCGCGCCGACGCACACTCTGGAGGTGGTCGGCACCATGGCCGTCAGTGGCCTCGCTTCCACAAACGGCGGCCTCACCAACACTGGTGCCTTCACAACTGCCGGCGGTGCGGCCAGCATCAACGATAATTCGAACTTTGCGACGACGATCAATACCGGGTCGAGCACCGGCTCCACGACGATCGGCAGCACAGCCAATGGCGGCGGCGTAACGATCGCCTCTTCGGGCACGAACCCGATTACGCTTGACGTCGGCAACACCGGCAATACGCTGGTGTTGAATCATATCCTCGGCGCAACCGACCTCAGCTTCCTCACGCTGGGAGCCGGCAACGCGGTTCATACGCGCACCATGTCCGGCCTGGCCGATAACGGCGTGTATTGGAACTCGACGTCGAATACATTCCAACTCGGTGGGTTGGCCAATACCGATGTTCCATTCGCGGCGAACCGGTTTGTAAATATCAATGCGAGCAATCTCGACTTCACTTCGAACGGCGGCGCGAACACGGCGATGCTCATCGGTGGCGGCGCTTCGCCTTATGTGAGCATTAACACGACGAGCACCTTTGCGCCGCTCACCGTGCAGCCCACAGGCGGCGGGGACGTATTGTTGGGCGGAGGTGCCACGACCGGTTCCGAAATTAAGTTCCTCGGAACCCGGCACATGTCGATTTACAACAACGGCACGGCCCTCAGTTTCGCCAATACCTCGACATTCGCCCAGACGAATACAGCCGGTTCCGTGGCCATGTCGCTCGATGACGCGTCCGGTCTGCTGACGACAAATTTCGGCATTTCGAACACCGGCGATATTTCGACCGGCACGCTGCACACGACCGGTCTTGCCACGCTGAACTCGGCCTCGGTAACGACAACGTTGGGCGTGGGCGGCTTATCGACAACGAATGGCATTTCCAACACGGGCGCAATCACTCAATCCGGCGCCAGCAGCCCGATTACGCTTACCGGAAGCACGGCGACCTCCGGATATCTCATGACGGCCACCGGCACCACATCGACCCCGTCCTGGACGAATCCGACTTCAATTGTCGTGACCTCGTTCCAGACCAGCCTCGCGGGCCTGACGCCGAGCTCGGCGACAACAGGCGCGGTGACACTGGCGGGAACGCTGGGCGCGACAAGCGGAGGTACGGGATCTTCCACGGCTCCTTCGGATGGCCAGATCCTCGTAGGTTCCACTGCGGGAGCGAACTATGCGCCGGCAACGCTCGGAACAACGACCGGTATCAGCATTACGACGGGTTCCCACACACTGACGATCAACAATACCGGTGTTCTATCGGTTGGCGCAAGCGGTGTTCTCGCGAGCACTGGCGGGCAGAACCCCGTCTTGTCGCTTACGGGCGTTGTGCCGATCGCCAACGGCGGAACAAATTCGGGCACGGCGCTTTCCGGAAGTTCCATCATGATTTCCAATGGAACGCAGATTGTGCAGGGCGCTGCGGGTACTGCCACCACGGTGTTGCATGGCAACGCGGCCGGCGCACCGACCTATAGCGGCGTAGCCAATGCCGATCTCGTTGGTGGGGTTTATAGTGCCATCACGGGCTTGGGTACGCAAACGCAGGCGCTCAACATGGGCTCGAATGGCATCACCAGCGCCGGTAACGTGTCCGGTGTCGGGACCATGGCTGGTACGTTTGCCGGGGTTGCTACCATTACCGGGACCGCGACACAGCCGACGTATAATTTCGCGATCGCAAACACGTCGGTGACTGCAAACAGCACGATCATTTTGACGACACAGCAGGCCAGTGTAGCGGGTGATTATTTCACGCCGTACGTTGCCTCCATTACCGGAGGGACAGGCTTTACTGTACACCTTTCTGCCTCACCCGCCAACGGGGAGTCGGTGAAGGTCCATTACATCATCGTTAACTAATCCTGCTTTCGAGGGGCGCGCGGTGCCGTGCCCCTCGATACACTCACGGCTACTCACTTCGAAACGTTTTAAAGAGTTTTTCAACCCTACGAACACACTATGAAACAGTTCCTATCGCTTTTGGCTTGCGGCGCCATGCTTGCCGGGTTTGCTGCCACTTCGCACGCGCAAGCAAATATTGATCAGATCAAAATGAGCACGGGCAATGGCAATGCGCTTACCCTGCTCACCTCCGGTGTTGCTGCGCCGGAAACGGTGACGCTGCCCGATCCCGGCGGACCGGCGAACGTCATTCTTTCCACCACCCTCGGCGGCTCGCAGACGATCAATGGCACCGTAAACTTCCCAGGGACCGTGAATTTCACAAGCACGCCGGCATTGCCTCTGGCCGCGAATCAAATTTTCATTGGCAACGGCGCCTCGCCCAGCGTGGCCGCGGCGTCCGGAACGCTGCTGACCGTGGACCATACCAATGGATCGGTCGGTATCTCGCCGGTGGCGAACACGGTGTACACCTACCCGACCGGGTCCGTCGCTGATGCCGAGGGAACATCGCTTCGCATCAAGCTTGCCGGCGGCCCATCGACCTGGGGCGGGTTTGTGGCCGTTGGTGGTACTTCCGCAACAGCCGTCATGGGCGAGTTGGATAACCTGGCCACCATTGGTGCGCACGATCCGACTCTTAGCACATGGACTAATTTATATGTCAATCCGGGGGGCGGGAGTGTCCGCATTGGCAGCACCACCGCGCCGGCCAATACGCTCGATATTACCGGAACATTGGGAACCAGCGGCAATGCGACGATTGGCGGCGCTGACGCTACCGGGCCCGAGCTCAGCGTTTCCCCAAGTGCGCAGGCTTCGTGGAACGAAGGTATCGCCATCAATCCGGCCACCGATCATATCGACGGTGTATATTTCCGCAATACTGCAGGCTCCATTACCAGTTCGTGGCTCGTTGGAACAAACACAACTTCCAATGATCTCTTTGCCGCACTGAATGGTCTCTCGGGGATGAGCGGTACGGGTGCTGCTAACCAGCCGTTCGAAATTACTTCTAATGGTACGGCTCATTTCGGTAGCAATGTGGCGGCAAATGGTACGCTTTCCGCTTCCAGCGTATCCACGACGGGTGCAATTACGGCTGGAAATGGATTTACCGTTAGCGCCGGGACGGTTTCCCTCCCGGCGAATTCTGTCGCGAATGCGGCACTGCAAGGCAATGGCCAAATTACGGTCACGGGCGGCACGGGCCTTGGCGTTTCCGGTTCTCCGGTGGCGTTAGGCGGAACGCTTACGCTGTCGAATACCGGCGTGACCTCGCTGGCTGGAACAGCGAATGAACTCACGGCCTCGGCCAGCACGGGTGCAGTTACCCTGTCCTTGCCGACTACACTCGTAGCGCCCGGCACATTCGAAGCGACGACGTCGGTCAAGGACGATGGTCTTTTGACCGCGGGTATTGTGACGAACGCCGCCGGCGGTCTTCTTGGTACGGTAGCGCAAGTGCCGATAGCCAATGGCGGAACGGGCCAGACAACGAAACAGGCTGCCTTCGATGCACTCAGTCCGACTGGAACGGTTGGCGATATTATCTACAATAACGGAACGAACAACGTCGCGCTGGCGGGCAATACCTCGGCGACGCATGAGTTCCTGACCTCGTATGGAAATGGTACGAATAATACCAATACCCAATGGGGAGCGCTTGCGGCGGGCGATATTCCGTCGGGTTCCGGAAATTATATTCAGAACCAAAGCGCGACTACGCAGACGGCGAACTTGAAGATCAGCGGGACAATGACGAGCTACGGTGCGGTAGATATTGGCGACGCCATATCGTCCCCGAATTCGAACCAATTCGGTACCGATGCGGACGCGAACCAGTATGGACTCAATAATACCGTGGGCATCACGGTAGGGAATCTCTTCGGCGACAACGCCAACACCGGTACTGTTAACAATGACTTTGGCGTCCAGATCGCTTCCGCGGGAACCGTTACCAATAACATCGGCAATGAGAGCGGCGGTGGCACGATGACCACGAATATTGCGACCGTGGGTGCCGCGACACTTCACATCGGTAACAGTTCCGCCCCCGTTGATGTGACGGGTACGAATTGGAGCGTGACGAGTGGTGGCGCGGGTTCCTTCGCTTCCATGGCGCTCACGACAGCGCTGCCGATTACGAGCGGCGGAACGAATTCGGGCACGGCGCTTTCCGGCAACTCGATCATGGTCTCGAATGGCACGGCCATCGTGCAGGGACCGATCAACGCAGGCACAAAAGAGTTCTTGACGCAGACGAGCAGCGGCGCCCCGACGTGGGGAACCATCGCGGCGGGCGATGTTCCGGCAGGTTCCGCGAACTACATTCAGAATACAAGTACCCAACAGGCAAGTTCTAATTTCAATATTTCCGGGAATGGTACGATCGGGGCTACGGCCACCATCGGCGGCCTAATTAGTGCGGGTAATGCAGCGGGGCTGACGAATACTATCGGCAATAACGGAGGAAACGCCGGTTTGGCCACCACTGATATTGGCCAAGCCACTGGCGCAGGCGGAGGTACTGCCGTGAATATTGGCGGTGGCACCGGTACGGGGACAACAACTGTGACTATCGGTGGCGGAACGGCAACCTCCGTTGTTAAACTCGGTGCCCTCACCTCGAACGGTGTAGTGCAGACGAGCGGCGGCAATGGCACCCTCGGTGTCGCTGCAGTCGATCTGACAAGCGAAGTAGGCACGAGCATCCTTCCCTTAGCCAACGGTGGTACGGGGGCGAATTTAACAGCATCGAATGGCGCGGTGGTCTATAGCGGAGCATCCGCAATGGCCCTTTCGGTGGTCGGTGCCTCCGGCGATCTTCTGACGAGCGGTGGCACGGGCGCACCCACGTGGACGGCACCGTCTGGCATTACAGCAGGCAATGCGACGAACGCAGTCAATGTTGGGACAACGAATACGACGACGGGTGCGGGTCCATATTATCCAACGTTTGTAACAGCGAGCACCGGCAATAACCCAATAAATGTGGATGCTTCTGGCTTAACCTTCGCACCGGCGACAGGTACACTTACGGCGACCGCATTTTCGGGCCCACTTACGGGGAATGTAACGGGCAACGTATCGGGTACGGCGGCAAACGTGACGGGAATCGTTGCACTTGCTAATGGTGGCACGAACGCGAACCTGACCCTTACCACCGGTGACCTTATCGATGCCGCCAGCAGCTCTGCATTTGGAAATATTGCAGATGTCGCCGCCGGCAGTGTGCTCGTATCGGGCGGTACTAGCCTTGCGCCGAGCTACTCTTCAACACCGACTGTTTCAAGCGCAACACTTACGGCAACTACTAATCAGTTGACCTTGGGTGCAAGTGCTCATAATGTTGTCATAAGCTCCACGGCACCGGCAGCAGCAACGCAAACCTACACTATTCCGGATGCAGGTGGCGCGGCGAGCTTCGTGTTGAGCACAGCCGGTAGCACGAGTGGGCAGACGATTACAGACAACGCCACTGGTGGTACATCGAGCACGGCGGTAACCATCCAAGCCTCGCACGGGACCACGACGAGTACCGCGCTTTCGCTTGCGGCGAGTGGCGGGACGACCAACAATGCTCTCGACATTACTGGGGGCAACCTGAATACGGCGGGGCATATAACCACCTCGAGTACAGCGACATACAGCAGCAAGACCGGTGACGTTACCGGCACCCCGACCGTAACCGGCTCCGATATCGCGGGTCAGGTTTCCTTCGGCTATACCAGCACCGGTATTGGAGGCTCCGTCGTGGTGACTTTCGCGAACACCTACGGCACAGCGCCGTACATCGTCGTCACACCGACGGCCAATCCGCTTCCCACCTTCACTGGCTATTATGTGACCCCAGCCGCGGGAGGCTTCACCATTACCTTCGATGATACCGGTACGGCTTCGGGAACAATGGTCTTTGACTACATCGTGGTGCATTGATGCGATTCGTTTCCGCCCCGGCAATTCGCCGGGGCGGGGTGCCAGGGGAGCTGTACGTAGGTTTCGAGATATCGAGGGTGCGATAGCATCCCGCGCTCGCGGTTGCCCAGGTTTGCTTTTTTGCCGCCTTCTGCCACTTTTTTTTTGCCAAAACCTCTATCCAACCAATAAGAAACAAGCACAAGTATGCTCAAGCAGATCAGATATTCCATCTATAGTTTTCTTGCCATCTCCATCCTCTTCTTGGGCAGCGCCCATGCACAGGTACGGCAGACGCATCTCTATATCGACGATGGAACGGGCCACTTTTCCGTTTTGACGGCCGCAACGGGCGGCGGCACAATCACGCTGCCTGCGAGCGGCACGCTGCTCACAAGCGGCTCGACGATCGGCGCGAGCACGACGTGGAATGGCAACCTCATCGGCGCGGCCTACGGCGGCACGGGTCTGGACATCACCCCCGCGACGAAAGGTCAACTGCTCTACACGAGTGCCACGGGTACGTGGGATACACTGAATGCCGGCACAGCAAATCAGGTGCTGACGATGAACAGCTCCGGCGTGCCAGCCTGGGCAGCGGCAAGCGGCGGATCGTCGGGCATTACCACTTTCGGCTACGTGTACGACTTGAGCCCCGTCGGGCAAACAGTGGCCGGCGGGGCGGATGTTACATTCTCGAATAACGGGCCGCTTTCCGGGGTGACGCACACGGCCGGCACTACATCGCTTACGGTTCCCACTGCGGGCACGTACGATATTTCTTTTTCAGTGAATACGACTGCGGGTGTGGGCGCTGCGATTGCCATTGCGGTCAACGGCTCGGTGGATGCGAGCACCAACGTAAATCTCCTTGTGGCTACTGGTTTGACGAGTGGGCACGTCATGCTCACACTGACGTCTGGGGATATTTTGACATTGCGGGATAACAGTGCCACTCCGTTTACGTTGGATTCGGCGCCTGGGGCCGGTGCGATGCTTACGGCAAAGCTCCTCAGTTAGGGCGCGGGTCGGTGCATCGGGTCGGACGGAGTTCGACCTCTACACACGCTACGCGCCGGGCCGCCTCATCCCCCGGCCCCTTCTCCCCCTGGGAGACGGGGTGCTCGGATAACGGACAATCTAATTACGAATTACGAATTACGAACGGACAACGGATAGTGGATAACGACAAAGGAATCGTGCTCGTTACTCGGTACTCGGTACTCCTTCTCCTTCATCCTTCCCCCGGACTTCGGACCCCGGACTTCGGACCGCGGATCCCGGACAACAGCGCTTTTCCTCCCGGCGTGTGGGCACGTCCTTTCTAGCACAGGGGCACTTCGAATTGGGACGGGGCGTTGTTGCTGGCAGATAGGACGAAGAACAATGTCAGCGTTAGAACTGAAAGCTTATGAGATATTCAAGAACAAGTTCGGCGAGAAAGACGCCGAGACTGTTGTCGAGTATTTTGAATCGAGAAGTGAAGAAAAAGTCGCGCAGAAGACCGACGGGCTAGCATCGAAGCAGGATCTAAAGGCAGACCTTGCGGAATTGCGGGCGGATCTCGAAGGCAAAATCGCTCTATCAAAAGTCGATGTGATCAAATGGATGGTGGCGCTATGGATCACGCAGATTGCGGCAATTGTGGGGCTTTACCTTACACGATGAGCC
>JAKAIL010000148.1 GCA_021825235.1 Bacteroidota bacterium
TGCAGACGATTGATTCGGCGACCATCACAGGCCCATCCCAACTGGGATTTGCCGGTGAACCGGGAGTCGATCCCAACGACACCATGATCACGGGACAAGGATACCGGATCTGGAACACCATTAATCCAACGCCTTCCGGTTCGGCTTACATGACTATCATCATCACGAAAGACAGCCTTACGCAGGCAGAACTCGATGAGACCGATGTCTATTGCGATAGCCTCGCACTTCCGATTCCGTCCTACGATACATCGTCATCAGACTCTGGCGATGGGCCGCCTCCACCGGTCGCGATACGCCCGGATACCGTCAACCAAAACCCAGTTCCACTGTCTTCGGATTCAGCAGATGCAATGGCGGTGAACACGGCTCAGCAAATCTCAGGGGACCAGGGACAGAGCAGTCCATCTGCTTCAAGTCCAAGTGGAAGTGCTTCGAGTAGTGAGGCAGTGGACAACGTTCAGCAGGTCCAACCGTCCACGAGCTCACCGCTTCCGGTATTGGATGTGACCGTGCATCCGAATCCGGCACGAGACAAGGTGAGGATTTGCGTGGCCGATCTGCCGCCCGGAATACCGGCTGTGGTCGATGTGGTGAACGATTTGGGCGAGCGAGTTGCAAAGCTCTACGATGCCACTCCCGACGCGGAACTCGGCCTGTGCCTCACGCTCGATTGCACGCAGCTCGCAAGCGGCATCTATTACGCCGATTTACAGGCGAATGGTAGCCATAAAGCGGTACAGTTCTCGGTGCAGCATTAATACTTCAATCATTCCTCTCCCTGTCAACCGGGGAGAGGAATGATTAACCTGACCCGTCATTACCGTTCACCGAACCCACCCCGTCCGGCAAAATCTCATTCTCGGCGTGTACCAAAGCCTTAGTTCCCGGTCGAAATGCATCACCTATTTGGCCCCGGCCCCTCCGCCGGTTCGGGAACGTAACTGTCCTTCAATATCCGGTCAATAATGGCGTGGGCGTCATTGATGAGATCGGGACGCCGGAGCAACTTGCTCAGATCCAGCTTTAATTGTTCCCACATCTGCTGTTTTTGTCCCAGCGGCGCTTTGCTTTCCAGCAGCATGCTGCGCGCATCGGAGAACAGGCGTTCGACCACCCGATGGGAGCGGCATAGTGGCAAATCACGGTGAAGTTTCGCTCGAACATCTTCTAAGACTTTCATTCAGAGTCAATTGGATTCCAAAATACAACAGGCCGGAAAAGCGATCCTGCACCGCGCTACCGTAGCAAATAGCGCACCAAAGCCTCAGCATTTCTTCATCATTCCTAATTCATCATTCATCCTTGCCCACTATGTCCACCTATACCTCACCCGTCCCGCTGGCGGAGTTCCAAGCGTACCTTAAAGACGCCTCGACCGACCCCACGGTAACGGGATTCTTCCAGACCTGCCTCGATCATGCGACCGAGGCGGTCTATACCTGGCTCGACCGGGACTACACCGCGAGCGCCGCGAAATCCGAAACCTTTTGGGGCGATGGCACCGCGTTCTACGCGCCGCGCCACGCGGTGGGAACCCTCACGAGCTGGAGTTCCACCGATCTCGCGGGCACTATCACCGCTCACACCCCAAGCGATCTGCTCATTCGTGCGAACGGCTATCTCCTGCAAAGCCTCACCGACCGGTTCGAGCGCGCCAGCGAGCATACGATCACGTACCATCTTCCCGCTACGCTCCTCTGCCCGGAGACGGTAAAGCAGGCTATTACCGAAATGGCGGCCGTGCTTTTTCAGGAGAGCAATCAGGGCGCGGGACGGCTGGAACTCTTTAGCATCTCAGCCCGCGAAAGCACGAGCAGCGAGCGCGACCGTTTCCTCGACCTCACCGAGCGGCATAAAGAGATGCTCCGGCCGTATAAACGCTACGCGGTGTAGTTAATAGTTGATAGTGGATAGTGGAAAGTGGAAAGTGGAAAGAGTTGCAGAGACATCTCGGTCGCTAATTCATAGTACGCCATCCACTATCCACTTTCCACTTTCCACTTTCCACTATCCGTTATTCACTATGACAAGAGAGCTAATCTTCCTTAACACGTTCGAGCCGCAGTTTGCGGCGTTTACGGGATGGAAATCGCTTACGGCGGTTGAGACCGGTGCCAGAACCACAGGCGCTGCCGCACCGCTTGCGCCGAGCGACCTACCCGGCTTCGAAATCATTCCCGGCGAAGCGAAGTACGATGCGCCGGATCTGTTCGCCTTTCCGCGCACGGGTACGCAGGCGTTTACCATCAAAGTGCTGTTCAGCCATTACCAGCTTGCGGTAACGCCGCTGCGGACGCTCCGCGCGGGGTTCGTCTCGCTCCTCGAGACGTTCTTTTCCGGTGGGTACCTTCCGCCTGTTACCGCGCCCGGCGATATGGCACGCATCGATAGCGTCCAACTCCTCACAATCGCGCCAGCCATTCTGGGCAAGACCAAAACACGGTCCTCGATTACCGTGCAGGCCGCGTACCATTTCACAATACTTTAAGCACAGAACCTGGATTTCGGGAGATTCTTGAGATTAATTAGATGAGCGTTCAAGGAAACTATGATTAAGTCTGGATTCCCGCATTCGCGGGAATGACAGAATCTGAAATCATGGCGCATGGCGCACAAAGACACATTCCTGTCATTCCCGTCCTCACGAAACTGGGGAAGGCGGGAATCCAGATTCACACTTAATCAGAGATTCTTCAATCCTTTTAAAAAGCTTTCTTATTCTTCGAAACTTCCTAATTCAGGTTTTGTCGCTTCACTTTCTATCCCATGAATCCCAATAATCCCCCCAAATCCAGGTTCTGATTCTATGACCACTCTCTCTTTACGCTACAGTCCGGCTGCTGCCGGGACGTGGACATCCGTTCCCGACCTTACGAGTGCGTTCCCAACCGTTCCGGTTGGCGCGCTGCCCATTCAATCCGTTGCCATTACGAGCGAGCCGCAGGCGGTTACGCCGTTCGGCTGCGAGTGCGATGGCTGGCTTCCGGTTCCCGGCGGTTCCGGCGACGATGGCTACCTCATTCTTCGTGTGACCTCGCCTCCCATTCCGCTTGCGCTCGAATCAAGCCTCATTACGTTCCTCATCAATTACAAAGCTGCCGCGTTCCATCAAGCGAAATACGACCGCTACGGTCAGGGCGGCTACATCACCGCGCTTGCTTCGCTCATCGAAGCGAAGGAACGCCACGGGATGCTCCATCTTAAGTTCCGGCTGGCCGCGTCCCTGGCCGACGCGCTCACCAACCTCTAACCGTGTACGCGGAAGCTCCAGCTTCCGCGTGCGCGTCCTTGTGAGGGAAGCGGGAGCTTCCCTCTACACGATCTCAGTAACTATGTTTATCACTTTCCTATTACTATTTCATCTTTCACTTCCCACGCGTGTTGCGGCGCAAGTGAACCAGGCGCTTGCGGCAGATTCCGCGGGCGCGAGTGAAACCGTCCTGATTCCCTATCGCGCGGAAATTGAGCGCGCTGCGGCGCGTGAATCGCTCCCACCCGCGCTCATCGCTGCCGTGATTCAGGAGGAATCGCGGTTCAATCCGTGGGCGACGCGTGCGGAGGCGCAGTATTTGCGAAGCCGGAGCGTGCGCCGGGAGTCGGCGCGCTTCGCGCGGCAGCACCGCCTTGGGCCGACGGCGTACACGGAGCTTCTCGATCGTTCCCGTTCCTATGGCCTCATGCAGGTCATGGGCGAAACGGCCCGCGAGCAGGGCTTCACGGCGCCATTTCTGGCGGAGCTTTACGTTCCCGCGAATGCCATCGCACACGGCGCGAAACTGCTGGCGCAATTGCTCCGGCGTTATCACAATGACACGCTCTCGGCCATTAGCGCGTATAATCAGGGAACCGCACGGATGGTCCGCCGGGGCCGCTATCAACCGGCCGTCTTTGCCAATGCCCGCTATGTCTATCGCGTGGCGATTGCCTGGCGCGCCTATCGCACGCTATTCGACGCAGGAGTGCCTACGCCATGACGATCAAATGGCAGAATGTCGCGCTACTGATTATTGTTGCGCTACTCCTGGGATTCCTTTTGGCGCAGGGAACCCACACGAACACTAACCGGAGCGTCCGGGTGAAGGAACTCGTCCGCACCCGAATCGACACTGCCCGTGTGGTCGCTCGCGTCCCATTGCGTTCCTGGCGGCTGACCGCACGTGCGAATCGGGAGAAGATTAAGACCATCCACGATACGGTTTTCCGCGAAGCCTGCTTAGACACCCTGCTAACCACCGACACCTCCGCTACGGCACCGGACACGCTCTCGGTCTGCTATGCGCGAAACGCCTTCGCGTTGTGTCTGGGGCTTGCGCCGCGCCGAACGCTCGTCGCGGTTCCCTACCTTGCGCGCGATACGTTTTACTGGCGGGAGGATTCGGAACGAATTGCCGCTACGAGCGGCCGTGCCTGGTATCCGGACGCGCTGCTCGTCATAATTTCCATCGCCGCGGGACTACTCTTCGGGAAGCTTTAAAACAATTGTGTGGGACCGGGAGTATACTCCCAGTCCCACACAATTTATTATAGGCCTTATTCTTTCTCCAGCACGAACTTGCGCACAACCGTATAGCCATTCATGCTGATACGCACGAAGTACGCGCCCGACGCCATCTGGTTCGTCGGAATGGGAACCGAGTGATCGCCTTTCTCCAATTGGCCATCGATAAGTTCGCTGACCGGCGTTCCAAGCTCGTTCAAAACATCCGCTGTGACCGGAGCCGAAACGAGCGTCGTAAAGTGCAAGGTAGCGGCACTGCCGTCCTTATGTGCCGGGTTGGGGGCTACAATGATGTTCTTCATTGGCGCCAGCGTACCAGCGAGCTTGCGTTCGATCAGATTCGTCTGGCAGAATGTTGTGTCGATGCAGATCGAAGCACTATCACCCGCGTAGTCAATAGCACGTAACGTACATGCTTCGAATGTAGAATCGTTGAAATGTGCCGAGTCGATTCTTGCTACACTGGTGAGCGAGGGCGAGAGTGCCGCAAGCTGCGTAAGCTTCACAATCGTATCATTCATCGGAACAGACGTCGTTCCCGAAGGCGGATTGTAATTGAGCGTGATGTGCAACCCCATTGCATCCTCGTACTCGTTCGCAATAGTAAAGCCTGGAGCCAGCGTGAATTTCGGGTTCCAGAGAAGATCGCCATTGTAGCGGATGAGGAAGTGCAATTGTGCCATTCCGAGGGTGTTCGAAATCGAATCGTGAACGACGACATCGAACTCCTTCAAGTCCGTATCGTTCGCCTGCAGACAGGCGTTCGATGGGCTTACCACGCCGATTCGTGCGGAGTCCTTCGCGCCCACCGTCACTCCGGTGATAAGGACCGTCCGGGTCGTCGGTTTGCCACCAATATCCACAGTCAGCGTCAGCGTCGCCGTATCGCCACCCGGCTGGTTCGGATCGAATGTGATCGTTCCATTGTCCGGCAGCGTGGTCGTGCTGGTGTTCGTCAGCGTGAAGCGCGGTGAATTCGTCAGCGAAATGCTGGTAATCGTTCCGCCGCCATTGCTCGCCGAAGCGGTAAACGTCACGCTTCCCGGTGTACAATTCGGCGTGGCGATGATGCTATCCGTCAGATTAAAGACGAGATTGTTCTGCACGTTGCACGCCGTATCGATAAAGTCATACGGGATCTCGATCGTGTTGCCCGCCGAATCCGTAAGCGTGATGGAGTCCTTCACTTCGCCTGCCACCCCGGCAGGATCGAAATGCACGTGGAACGTATCCGTGATGCCGACCGGAACCCGCGCCGTTTGCGGCGTGACCGTTACTTCGTTGCTATGCGAATTGGCGCTCTGGATGACATACGTGTAACAGGTCCCCGTATTGGTAAACGTGAACGACTCGTCCAGCGTATCGCTGCTGCAAATAGTTGCCGTCGCAAGCTGCGATACGATGAAGGCGGGCGAGGGCGGCGTTAGATACGCCGAGTACGTCAGCGTATCCGGTATTCCGACGGTGCCGCTTTGGTTGTTAATCGGAATAATAAGACTGCCAGAAACCTCGCCCGTATCCATCGGATTTACGCAAAGAATCACCTGGGTGCTGTCACCAGCTCCGAGCGGAGTGTTGCTCGCCGGGCTTTCCAGCGTAAAGGGTGCGCCCGGCGGGTTAATAAATCCGATTTGGACTGCATTGCAGGGGCTGTTCTTGATCCATAAGGTGTCACAGGCGCCCTGACCGCACGCGAGTGTTCCGAAGTTGATGTTATCGGAACTAAGCGGGGCAGCAGCCTGCGGCGTACAATTCCCGGTAATATAGAGCGTAACGGTTGCACCGGACTTGAATATAAAGGTTTCCGTACCATTCGAAGTCGTGCCAGCTACGGGAGCACGGTATCGGATCTGAATCGGCACTTGCTGATCGGGAGATAGCGTGGCCGGCAGCGGCAGTGGGAACGGCAGCGTATCGAAGGCTCCGCCCGAAGAATTAAAGGTAATCTTGACCAGCGTGTCCGGAATCAAACACCGCGTAATCAGCGTGGTCGTTTTGATCTGAGTCGTGTCGCAACAGTTGACATAGAACTTTATCGGCGCACCGACGGTGTCACTGGTAAGATTCGCGCCGCTCCTGATTTTAAGCGTAACCGTATCCGCATCAATAAGATCGGCACAAGGAAGCCCGCTTGTTCCTATCTGATAAGGGAAAGAAATATGTGTACTATCAACACCTGCTTTACAGTTTATGTGGATTTTCAACGGAATAAAACGACCCGGTGGCAAGGTGTCTGGGAAATGAAGGGGTGGTTTTACATTGCTATCCAATGTAAAACGGGTACGATCGCTCGCGCCATAAAAGTTTGGCGCACCCATGATGAGCGTGTCGCAGGTCGTATTGCTGAAATAAATCGTCGTGTCGCCATCCTGCGGTAGATCGCAGCAGCTGGCAACATTGATATCGAATCCTCGGAAAGAAGGTAGCGCGGTAGAGGTGGTGATACCATAAATGTTGACAAAGTCCGTTTGCCCTTCCTCCGTATCAGGATAGCATGCCTTCCAGTGGAAGGCGATACTCATTTCCGGAAGCGGGTTCGACGACTTCCTGAGTCCTGCCTGGAAATGCACGCAGAACGAGATTCGCTGTCCGGGTTCCAGTGTCTGCGGGAACTGACCGCAACCCTGCGGACCATCCACCTGGATCTCCTGCGCGGTGCATGGATCGATCACATCGGGATACACGCAGTTCAAAATCTGCACACAGGAACAACTGGTATTGATAATTTCAAAGCAGGTGTCCAATGAACCACAGGCGGGCGCGGATAAAACGATCTGGCTGGGGATGTCGGGATGAATCTTCGGCGAAACGCCATTGCCGTGTACGGCGACGAAGGTATCGATTCGAACGCCATTCTGACTAAAACGTACGTCGACGACTCCGGTATCGCCAGCGATGTTCGTGGGCTCGTACAACAGATGGATGGAATCGGGTGCGCTTTCTACGGCCGTGCCGGTGCAGAGCGGCCTGGGCAGTGAACCGGGCACCGTCGTGATGTTACCGCCGCTTTGCGTGACGGTGACGGCCGTGAGTGTATCGTTGTTATTGCAGTTACAGCCGAAAATGTGAATGATGGTATCCAGCGCGGTATCGCACGCAGCGCCGGTGAAATTCACGGTATTCGGCCAGATATGAATGGCCGCCGTCTGAATCACAGTGCGGGGAGCCCAGGTCAGGATGTTTCCCTGAAAGCTCCAGACGGTATCCGGCGACACATAGAAGCGCGTGTCCGTGGGCGGTGTAGGCGCGGTCGCCGGCATGGTCTGCCAGGCGGCCCCATCGTTAACGGAAAACCACATCGCTGTTTGGGAGGTCGTACTGGAAGCAAAAAGGCTGCAACCATCGCCCTGCATGGCTTGGGTTAAACGATCGCCGCCATTATTGAATCCAGGGATCGGCGCGAACGCATATCCCCCGTTATCGGACTGCAAAATAGCGGCGATGTTGTTTTGATAATGTAACGTTGCCGCAAAGAATCGCTTGGTCGTGGGGATACCAATGGGCTGCCAGGATTCAAAAAACATGCGGGATTGCTGCCAGGTCTTGCCGCCGTCGGTCGTATAGAGCCAATAGTTGGTCGGCGAGCCATATCCCGGGAACGAACCCTGCGTGGCGACGACCCCGTGTAACGGATCGGTGAACGCAAAACCGGTGAAGTATTTCGCGGGATTGATAGTGCTCCAGGTCTGCCCGTTATCGGAAGAGACAACCAAGCCCTTGTCAAGGCTTGCCACGAATAAAAGGTTGTTCGACGTATTGTAATAAATTCCACAGCCGCTATCCGGGGTACCGGGCGCATCGTCGAAGGTCCAACTCGCTCCGCCATCGGTAGTTATCAGCACGCCATGGTCTGCCGGATTCGAATTACTATCGATGATGGCGAAACCATCACTTGGCGAAGCCCACGCTATATCGTTCACCCAGCCGGAGCTAAATGGCGTTGGATGGTTGGCAATATCATGGATTTTGGCCAGCTGCCAGTTCCCAACGGCTCCCCCACCGTTCGTGGTGTACCAGATTTCGGAATCGAGGCCAATGCATCCGACGAGCGGATCGCCCGTCGCGCCTTTGGACCCCAAAGCGTTGAATTTCACAATGTGAATGCGTGTATTGGGCGGAAACGGATTCGGTGCCTTGAAGGTCGCCCATACACTCGGAGGCGGCCCCTGCGCCCATACGGGCTCGAGGGTTACTATTACAGCAAGCAGAAAGCACGCGGCTACTAAGAAGGGTCGTAAGAGATGCTTCATAACGCAGACCAGCAAAAAAGTGGGAAAAATTACCAATTGACACCGCCCGGAAGCATGTCCCGGAAAGGCCTCAGAAAAGCAACACTAATTCCGGTAAGAAAAATCTCATCGAAATGTAATGGATTGAAAATATCCGGCATGTGCCCTCACCCCTGCCCCTCTCCCCAAGGGAGAGGGGTATCATTGCCTCTCCCTAAGGGGGCATAATTACGGCACTATTTCCAGCTTACCGGAGAGGACCTCGCCGTCCGCCTCGAAGCGATAGAGATAATCGCCTGGCGGAACGGAGCGTAGATCGAGCGATTCCGTGTGCTCGCCGGAAGTGTGGATTCCACCAGTCCAATGATAAAGGGAAGTCCCGAGAATGGTGAAAATCTCGAAGGCGGGCGAAGCCGGTGCGCGCAGGGCATATTCGAGTTCGATCGAATGCCGGGCCGGATTGGGCGAAGGAGCCAGCATCCTAAGCTCGCCCGCGCCACGAGCAAGCCATGCTGCGAGCGAGGAAGCGGGCACATCGCCGGTTACGGCGTTCACGGAATATCCGGTGCCGCGAAGCGTATCGGTTTGGGAACCGGCTGTCGTGCTGTGCACATGCAGGAGTGTACTGTATGCAAGGTCCTGCGTGGGCGTGAAGGTAATCTGGAGCGTGTGCGTGCCCATCGGGGCAAGCGTGAATGGAACTTTGTCGGCTACCGCCGCATCCGTAAAGGCGCTATTATCGATCGTTAGATGGTCAATTGTGAGCGGCCAATAGGAGGAAGTGTCCGTGAGCGTCACAGCTCCCACGGTCTTGCTCGTGCCCACCAGGCAGGTATCGAGGCTTATGCTCGCGATGGTGAATCCTGGTTCGAGCGATGTGGGAACCGGAGCGGTATAGGAAAGCACGGAGGTTGTAAGGTTCCCGGCCATATCGTACACCCGGATTCGCAGAAACCCATTCTTGCTCGTATCGAGCGGCTGCGCCGTGAGGAAAGTCGAAGGAATGCTATCGCCCGCGGCAAATTCGGAATCCGTACCCAGTGCGAGGTTCGCGATGGAATCGATGGAGATATGGGAAATGCCCGAAGCATCCGAGATCGCGGCACGCGCGGAAGTATCGGCGGTCCAGGAAACCGTTGGAGCCGCGGTTGTTGAACTTGTGGGCGCAATGAGTCCCGGCGCAGCCGCATAAGAAATACTTTCGCCGGTGTTGCGACTAAAGCCATAGGAATATGCGCCGACCGGCATATCGGAGGCCAGCAGGTGCGCGCCGGCCAGCATTCCGCCCAGCAGGCTCCGGTATAAAACCGTTCCATCGGGCATGCTGAATTTCGTCCAGCTCCGAATGCTTTTGCCGTCCAGAGTCACGGTCGTTGCATTCGCATTGGCGATTACATTGAGGAACATATTGAACTGCGTAGGATACGTAGCACTGTAAATCGGCATCTGGACGTTCGCGGTTAATCCATAGGTATTTTCCGGCGGGATAACGACCATCGCCGGCATACCGAGGTCCCCGGCCTGCGTGCTCGGATAGTCGGGACTATTGATGTATTGGACGAGCATAAACGGGGCATTGCTATGCCATTTGCTCGGCTGGTCCACATCCGGTTGGAGCGAAAAATCGTACGCATGATCGAGCAGCGCGAAAAGATGATCGCCATTGG
>JAKAIL010000149.1 GCA_021825235.1 Bacteroidota bacterium
TCTAAACGCTGTCGGCCTACGGCCTCCAGCGTTTAGACCGGTCGAGCACACACATCAAGGCATACAGAAACCCTGACATTTCTATTGTGCCTAAAACCATGACATTTCTATTGTGCGGCTACAAAAACCGAATTTCACGCCCCCGCCCCATTTTCTTCGTATCTTTGCCACTAACGCTCTAAGGTTATGGGCATACTCTCTCGAACATCGTTGTGGAGGGCATCGTGTGCGGTGCTGGTCGTGCTGCTCACGCTCGCGGCAGGCGGAGCGCGGGGGCAGTGGAAGATTGTGGCACCGAATATACTTCCTCATAATGCGATGACCGCAAAGGGCGCGATGCATTATAAGGATGGAATAATTTGGGCAGGTTGTAACACATTAGTATTCAGTCCCGACTCTGGGAAGACGTGGCATCAAGCAAATTTTCCGACATTAGATACCTTCGATGCGATCGAGGATATCAATTTTGCAGACAGAAGGCGAGGCCTTGTGATTACATGGGATTCGGGAGTGTATTACACGAATGATGGCGGACAAAATTGGAAGGTGATATCCAGGAACCCTGGTTGCATTGTCTCATTTTCTAGGGATTCAAGAAAGATCTTTATTGGCGGCTGGGCTGGCTTTCAATGGTCTTCAGATTCGGGCGCTACATGGGTGGATTCGTTCACTAACGACGAAAATATCGCCGCGTTTACAGAAGCCCTGAATGGTACGCTTTTCGTATCAACAGCACTGGACAATTCATCCGTGATTAGAAACGGCTACATCGCAGTCTCGCGCGATAGTGGACGCACATGGCAAGACGAACCGTCCGGGTACGACTGCGATTCATATTCGGTGACCGCGGACTCCTGCGATGCCTCCCATTTAGTCATCGCAAATGAGAATTACGCTTTGACGGGTGATGGCAAATCGAAGATTTATGTTTCGTCAGACGGAGGTGCTACTTGGGATGTAACTTTTTCGCATCCAATAGACTACCTGGTGGGTTCCCTCGTCAATTCGGGGAATGCGCTCTATGCGGGTACGACGGATGATGGCGTGCTCCGTTCGACAGATAAAGGTCAAACATGGGATCACATCGGCGGGCCGGGTTGTAATTTTGATTGTAGACAGTTCGCGGTCATCAATGATAATCTTATTTTTTCAATGGATTCATTCGGTAACATTTGGGAAACCGACAATGGTGGGGGCGATCCGTTAGGTCCGCTAATTTCTGAACTCCCTTCGAGTTATGATCTCGGAACGATATACTGCGACAGTCTTAGCCACGAATTTTCATTTGTGAGTACCGCCTGTCGAGCTTCGCGACTCGTGGGTTGGCAATGGAGAGAAGGTGATAGCTCGAGCATAAGAATTTCAAAATTCAATCCTACGAGCCTGATCGTGACACTTCGTGCAGATAAGGCCGGTAACAAGAGTGCCCAGTACTTGCTTTATTTCGACAATGGCTCCTTGGATACTTTAACTTTGTCGGGGAATGTCATAAAAGATCCCAATACGCTCATGCCTTCCGTTTCATCCTTGTTTAGCACCGACACAATTCTATGCGATACGATTACGCGGACAGTCTCTTTTAGTAGAACGGGATGCTCGCCCCCTGCCGTATTACGTTACGTGATCTTGGGACCAGATTCGTCTTCATATAGTGCCAGTAATCTCAATTATAATGGACTTGATGTGAATTTCTATGGAGCGTCACTTACGATCCAAGATGCAAATTTGGTTCTTGCTCTGAGCGACGGTTCCTTTGATACGGTTATTCTTGGGGGATTTGTACGTGTATTCCATAGCCCGCTTGGCTTCTTGACCTCCGATATCCACACAGATACCCTCGGCGCGTCCGTCCGGGTTCCTATTACCATCCATGGTCTTGAACGATCAGAGAATGTAAATCTCGTGCTGCATTATGATGGATCGGTCAACTATTTGGGTTCGTTCTCGCCGTCGGGAATGAAGTTAGATGTATCCGGGAGTGAATCGCCAGGTCGCTCGCTCATACAAATTTTAGCCGCGAATAACGATTCCGTTGCCGGTTATGCCGAGTTCAACGTCTTCAGCGATTCGGGGGAAAATGCGCACGCCACGTTCGATTCGCTCGATATTCTTACAGCGGCTACGCCGTGCGAATACAGCGAACCACCTTCGGCCACCAGTACGATTTTTCCGCCTAAGGGGTGTAACATTCCGATACTCTCGAAGTTAATTCACCTGGGCGAGATGCCACTGCTTTCGGTGCGGCCAAACCCCGCTAACGGCAATGTGTGGATTACTTCTTCGGAGGATCTCGGCGCGGCAACCGTCACGGAGTACGATGTGCTCGGCACGGCGTTGCGCGAGGTGCAATGCGACTTCCGCAATTCCGTGGCCGTGGAACTCAGGTTGCCGAGTGCGGGCGGAGTTTACACGCTGCTGGTTAAGTCCGCAATGGGCACATTCCCGCTGCGGGTGGTCTGCGCGCGGTGACGCTGAAACATTCCGGCTGACTCGCGTGTCGTGGAGTAGTAACTAAGCTTGCGAAGGAATGATGAAACGCGTTATGCTCCGGTGCGTCGTTGCGCTCTCGTATGTTGCCCTTTGGGTTGCAGCATCGGTTCTGCTGGCCCCAACCGATAAAGCGTATGGGCAATGGGAGATCGTTGCTCCGAATATTCTTTCTCTCCAGGCTACGGGTGGGGCCATCTGCTACTCGAATGGCATCCTTTGGGCCGGGACCACGAATCTCGTCTATTCCTCCGATACCGGGAAGAGTTGGGAACCCGTAGATTATTCCGGCGGCGAAATCTACAGCATCCGGTTTTTCGATAGCCTTCATGGGATTATCGCGAGTTCCAGTGGGATTTTGGTGACTGTCAACGGAGGGTACACCTGGTCGAACGTTCCCAATAATCCGACCAGTCAAAGAATGTTGGATGCCGGATTCGGGCCAACCGATTCGACCCTTTATGTGGACCTCTCGAACTTAGGCGTTGCGGTTTCTACCGATGGCGGTATCTCCTGGACGATGAACGACCTGGACGGCCTCGTAATGGCCATGGCTATCAGCCGAATGGGAACGATCTATTTGGCGGGCGGGCCGTTCGATCCACCGGGCATCCTTATGGGCCAGCTCTATCGAAGTACGGACCAGGGCCGCACCTGGCGGGCAGGCGCTGGCGTTTTCGACGAAGATAGTTACTCGCTGACCATCGATTCCTGCGATCCGGAACGCCTATACCTCGTCAGCGAAAATACGGTGTGGCACGGGGACGATAGCTCCAACATCTTTGTGACCACGAACGCCGGGCAAAGCTGGAGTTTGGAATTCGCGCACGAACTTTCGTACCTGAATGGTTGCATCACCAATTCGGCGCTCGCCATTTTTGCCGGAACGCTTAACGATGGCATTCTCCGTTCGACGGACCAGGGACTTACCTGGCAAAACATAGGCGGTCCGGGCGGCGTTAACGATAGCAGGAACCTGTGTGCCATTAATGACAATCTTATCTTTGCGATCGACGCCTTTGGCACTATCTGGGAAACGAATAATAGTGGCGGCGATTCGATTAGCAGCGACGGATACAATCCGGAATCATTTTCACTTTCGGCAAATCGTTTGTTCGAATCCGATACGGCATTGTGCAATGATGTAACTCGTGGAGTCGCTGTGCTTCGGTCCGGATGTCCCTTACCGTATGTGACTGGTTGGTCCATTGTGGGGCAGGATAGTGAAGATTATTATCTGGCGAGCATCTCGGACGACTCGATTTCTGTGGGCCTTCGGGGTGGTGTATTGGGCGCGCACCAGGGGAAACTTATCCTGGAAATCGACGATGGTTCCAGGGATACGGTGACGCTTACGGGTATTGGCGCTCCTCCCCCAAACACGCTGCAAGCCGTTCCCAGGCGGTTGTTCTCTGCGGATACGGTAGAATGCGATAGCGTTACTCGTTTGGTTACGTTTGCACCGGGCGGCTGCACGCCTCCTTCCGTTACCAGTTGGTCCATCGTAGGAGTCGATTCCGAAAGTTATAGCGGAAGCAGTATATCCGGAGATTCCATTCCGGTAACGCTGTACGGCAAAAGACCGGGGACGCAACACGCGGAACTCATCCTTGTGCTGAACGATAGCACGCAGGATACGGTCAGCCTTGCCGGATATGTTAATGCGGAGCCGAACGCGCTCGTTGCCAGCCCCGATCGGTTGTTCACATTGGATACGGTCGCGTGCGATAGCGTGCGGCGCACCATCAATTTAATCGGTAGAGGCTGCTCGCCGCCGCACGTTCTCACCGATCGTATTTGGGGCAGCGATTCCATGGATTTCCGCGTAGCTTCATTGACTAACGATTCCCTTGTAGTTACCATGATGGGAGGCCGCTTCGGGAATCAGAATGCCGAACTTATCCTTGCGCTTGATAATGCTTCGAGCGATACTATACAATTAGCCGGCTATTGTGCTGCACCTTCCAATACGCTCGAAGCGGCACCGGCAGAATTGTTTGCTACCGATACAATTTCCTGCGACAGCATCACGCAATCTGTTTTATTGAACAAGATTGGTTGCAATCCTCCAGCGCTGGCGGCGTGGTCGATCGTTGGAAGAGATTCGGAATATTATGGGTGTACGAATTTCGCGGGCGATTCGATGCACGTTACCCTGCATGGCGAGTCAGAAGGCTCCAGGCAAGCGAAGCTTGTTCTCAAGCTTGACGATGGCATGCGCGATACCGTTGTGCTCGGTGGGTATGTGAGAATCGCTCCCACTCCCGTTACTCTTTCAACGTCCGATCAATCCGTCGCAATTCTCGGAGACATGGATTCTATTCCTATCGCCATCTCCGGTTTAGTAAGGCCGGAAAATGTTGACCTGGTCCTGCACTACGATGGTTCCCTCGATTATTTGGGATCGTTTTCGCCATCGGGATCGGCGCTCGATATTCCGGGCGAGGAATGGCCGGGGCGGTCACTGCTGCACATTGCTGGCGCGATTTCAAATTCCATTGCGGGCTATGCCGTGTTCAACGTCTTCAGCGATTCCGGAGAGAATGCACACGCTACGTTCGATTCACTCGCTATATTGACAGCAGCTTCTCCATGTGAATACCGCTCTGCACCTTCGGTCACGAGCACGATCTATCCGCCCAAAGGTTGCGGCATTCCGATACTTTCGCAGCTTATTCATTTGGGTCGGGAACCGGTATTCCGCATTGTCCCGAATCCTTCCAGTGGGGGCGCTGTGTTAACTTCATCTGAGGAAATCGGTCCCTCAACGATTGAGCTTTATGACATGCTGGGGACGCAACGCGGAGCCATTTCGACGGAAATTCATGTGAAAACACCGGTTCCCTTGTTATTTCCAGCGGCAAGCGGGGTTTATACCATCGTAATACGGTCGCGCGCGAAATCCTGGGTGATTCGCGCGGTCCGCGAATAAGATGGCAAAGGAATATCGGAATAAGGCTGCCGCGCGCATCGGTGCAACGGCATTGATGGTACTTCTCGTTGGAGTGCCAGCGGTGCATGCGCAATGGCAGGAAGTCGCGCGTAATCTGCTCTCGCCGGAAACCCAGCGCGTGGGCGCTCTTCGTTTCGCGGGTGGCGAGGCCTGGGCGGGAACGAATGGCCTGTATTACTCGAAGGATACCGGTTCCACCTGGCAGCCGGTGACATCGTTTCCCAGCTATTCCGGTATTTCGGACATTGCCATATACGACTCGCTGCATGTGCTTGTCAGTACCCATAGTGATGGTTTATTCCTTACCACCGATGGCGGCCGGAACTGGACCAACTACCAGCCGGGAGGAGGCGGACGGTTTCAACAGTCAGAGTTTACACAGGTAGCCTTTAATGGTTCCACGAGTGTGCTGCACGCGTTGCAATACAACTCTGGAATGCTCTATACAAGCATTAATGGTGGAGTTAGCTGGCAGGCTGCTGCTCCAACGTCTTCCTTTTATTCCAATGGCTCTCTCTGTTTTGCAATTGCCCGCGATAAGACGATCTACGTGCTTTCCTACATCGGCGGGCAGGGATGGATCAATCATTCCACGGATGAAGGCCAAAGCTGGAGTGGCGACAGCAATCCTACGGACGGCGATTGTAATACGCTGGCTGCCGATTCCTGCAGTAATGAGCGCCTCTATCTTACCAATGAAAACACGGTCGCACGCACCGGGGACGCGGCACGGATCGATCTCACCGCCGATGCGGGAGCATCCTGGCAGACGATAAGTTCTATGCCGCTCGATTACTATAATGGATCACTTGCCAGTACGGCGCGGGTGTTATACGTTGGAACGGTTCCGAACAGTGGCGATGGGATTGACCGCTCGACGGATTCCGGCATGACGTGGCAGAATATTGGCGGTCCAACCGAGCAATACGATACGCGCAGCCTTGCCGTGGTAAGTGATAATATCGTTCTTGCACTCGATGCCAATGGAAATATTTGGAGAACGTTGAACAGTGGGGGAAAACCAATCTCGTTACCGAATCAATTTTCGGCAACGCCATCGGCGCTCTTCCAAACCGACACGATTTCCTGCGATAGCCTGACGCGCACGGTGAATTTTGCGAGCGGCGGCTGCTCTCCGCTTTCGGTTGCCGGGGTCCGCATTACCGGTCCCGATTCCGCAAGCTTTCGGGCTGGTAACTTATCGCTCGATTCCGTTTCGGTTACACTATATGGCCGCACGGAGGGAGCGCAACAAGCCCAACTATTGCTCACGCTCGATAATGGTACGAACGATACGGTCGCGCTCTCGGGCTATGTTAACACTACGCCGTCGGTCCTCTCGATAACGAGTGCGAACGTCCAGACGGACACGTTGGGTGCTACGGTAGCGGTTCCCATAACGGTGAACGGGCTTGTGAAGCCGGAAACGATCGATCTTGTTTTGCATTACAGTGGCTCGCTCGATTATCTCGGTTCGTTCTCGCTGTCCGGAACAAAGCTCGACGTGTCTGGTGGGCAATATCCCGGCCGTTCGATGCTGCACATAATTAATGCAATTCCCGGGCGGATTGCAGGCTACGCGGAATTCCGCGTGTTCGATGATTCGGACCAGGCGTCGTATGCCACGTTCGATTCGCTCACGGTACTAACGGCAATTTCTCCCTGCGAGTATTCGTTGCCGGCGGCCATCACGAGTACGATAACGACGGTTTCTGGATGCGGCATTCCGATCCTCTCCCAGCTCATTCATTTTGGACAAACGCCACTTCTGAGCATTGTTCCGAATCCCACGGCAAACAATGTTCGCATTTCATCCTCGCTCGATCTCGGCAATACCACCATCGCTATCTATGACATGCTGGGCACCTTACGGAACGAAACGGAAGTGACCGTCCGGAAATTTGAACCGATGGAACTGGCGCTGCCGGATGCCGATGGTGTTTATACGGTCGCGATCAAATCTGCAGCGGGGGCATATCTGCTGCGCGTTATAAAGCAACGTTAACGTTCATGTGGAGTGTGCCTCCGCCGCTGAAGGAAATTCAGAATTACGAGGACGATAGCTGTGAGCAGTAAAATATGCACCCAATAAGCTGTGGCACCAAACGTAATATAGGCGGTAATCCAGAGAATAACGAGGACTGAAGCGATAAACCACATACCTGCTCGGATTATACCACCATAGGTGTTTCTTCTCTAATTCCCGCTTCCTGGGCCACGCCATACTCCTTCAGCTTTCGCCAGAGCGTGGTGTTCGAAATGCCCAGCCGTTCACAAGTGAGAACTTTATTGCCCTTGGTTACGCGCAAGGTGTCAAGAATATAGCGCTTTTCGAGTTCGTCCAGCGTTGGCTGATCTTCCAGAATCTCGCGGAGATTGACGTGCGGTTCGTTGAAATCCTTAGGGAAATGTTCCGTACCGATCACGGGGTTATCGGCCAGAATGACCGAGCGTTCGAGCACATTCTGCAATTCGCGGATATTGCCGGGCCAGTCATAATTCAGAAGCTGTTCGAGCGCGTTATCGGAAAGCTTGCACTCGCCCCGGCCAAATCGTTCTGCGAAAACGCTGCAAAAAAATTGTGCCAATCGTGGAATATCACCCTTTCGCTCCCGTAAGGGCGGAAGCACGAGCGCAATGACATTGACGCGATAATACAAATCTTCTCGGAACCGTTTTTCGGCAATCAGCTTCTTCAAGTCCTTATTGGTCGCGCAGATAACACGGACATCCACGACAATGGGCTTGGCATCGCCGATGCGGAAAAGCTTATGGTCCTGAAGGAAGCGAAGGAGTTTTACCTGGAGCGGTAATTCCATCTCTCCCAGTTCGTCTAAAAAGATCGTTCCGCCATTCGCCTCTTCGAAAAGCCCTTTTTTATTTGTCTGTGCGCCCGTGAACGCGCCTTTTACATACCCGAATAGCTCGGATTCCTGCAAATCCTTCGGCAGCGCCCCGCAGTTGATCGGAACGAACGGTTTCGTTTTTCTCGGAGAGTTCGCGTGGAGCGCCTCTGCAATCAGTTCCTTTCCGGTTCCCGATTCCCCATAAATGAGTACGGAGGAGTCGGTGGCGGCGACCTTTTTCACGACACCGAGTACCTCCAGCAGTTCGGGGTCTTCTCCAATGATATTTTCGAATCCTTCCCGAAGTCCGGCAATACGAGTGCGGAGTTCGATGGCCGTCTGCAAGCTACTTTTTTCTGCGGCCTTCTCGACGAGTAGGATCAGTTCATCCGGAACGATGTCTGCCTTCCGTAAATAATCATAGGCGCCGGCCTGCATGGCCTGAATGCCGGTCCGTTCCGAGCCGGCACCCGTCATGACAATAATTTCGGTTTCCGGCGATTTTTGCCGGATGCGTTTGACCAATTCAATGCCCGAGATCCCGGGCATGTTCATATCGGTCACAATGACGTCGGCGCCTTCGTTGTCGAAGAGCGCTAAAGCATCCTCGGCGGTTGATGCCGTGGAAACCCGGTGACCGCCGCGCTCTAAAACCGCGCGGTACGTGAGCAGCACGTTCTGCTCGTCATCTACTAAAAGTACGTTTGCCATTCCTATGAGTTATCAGACTGTATGACAATGAACCCATAGCTACTAAGATTCATGCCGATGAGCTTTAGGAAGAGAAAGCAATATCCGAGTTTCGGCATTTTGCTCTGGAAATTCAATACTGCCATCGTGCAATTCAATGATTTTCTTTGCCAATGGAAGTTTTAATCCTAATCCGGAGCCGCGCGGACGGCTCGATACCCATTTCGCTGAAAACAACTGCTCCAGTTCCGATGCGGACCGTCGTTCCGGACGGTTATCCGTAAGCGAAATTTGATTTACGTCCCCACTGGAAAGCAACAATTGGATTTGCGTGGCTCCGGCCTCATGTGCAGTTTTTGCCAATGCTCGCAGTACGAATGCCAGCCCGGCCGTGTCTGCGTCGGCAAAGCACTTCGTTTCTGGTGCTTGAGCTGTTACTGGCATTCCTTCGCGGGCCATTTCTTCGGCGCGGGCACGGACGAATTCCGATAAATCAATGTGGCTGGCAAGGATCGATTCCGTGGTAGCAAACTTTGTGAATTCTTCAACCGTCGTTTTAAGCGCGTTGCATTCTTCCTGAATGCTCTCGACGAACGGCCTTATATCCTCCTTCGCAATTTTGCCATCGGAAGAAGCAAGGATGTCTTGAATCAGATAGGCCGAGCTGGTAATCGCGCTAATGGGATTGTTCAGCTCATGGGCCAGATGACGCCCGATTTTAGACAACGGTACGTCTTCGGAATCGACTGCATGATTTCCGTGTGCGACTGCTTTCGTCGAGGAATCCAAAGTCATGGTTTCTTCTGGAAGCGATAGGAAAAAATCGTACCAAAGAAATCACCGGAAGTCGTGAAAGATTCTCCGTAGGGACGTTAGAGAAATCGGAATTACTTCCGCCGTTTTTTGCCTTCTGCCGGAGAGCCTTTAATGTAATCGAGGCCTTGTTTTGCCCCGGCATTTTCGGGATCGAGTTTCAACACTTTTTCGTAATATTCTTTGGCTTTATCCAGTTGCTGCAATTGATGGTAGGACTGCCCAAGCAATAGCATAAAGCTTACGCGGTATGGCGAATTCGTATTTTCCAGCGCATCGACGGAAGGCTGGAGATGTTCGATGCTCGATTTCCAATCTTTGAGCGCAGCATAATGATAGCCCATG
>JAKAIL010000150.1 GCA_021825235.1 Bacteroidota bacterium
GATCTTCTCCTGAATGTAGATGGGGACGACGGGAACTTCGAGCGGATGGCGGTCCTGCTCGTCCTTGCCTTTCCACACTAATTGCGGATCGAGCGATGGATCGCGCGGATAGAGCATGGTCTTGGGCGCAACTTCGTCATCGGTCACGAAATCGCGGAGCTCCTCGGTCGGGATATTCGCGCGTTTCCTTATGCTTGATGGATTCGACCTGGATCGGTGCTTTTGGTTTCTTGGCCATTACAACTCTTCGTTCTTAATGTGCTTTCCCTGGAGTTTGGTCTGTGGTTTTTGGCGTAGATAATTATTTTGGGTTACGACGGGCTTTCCGGATTTTCGTTCCAATTGTTTCCGGGCAGTTCCGGCGATCGTACCTCCTTCTTTGGCCGCTTTTTTATTTTGGTGGAATCCGCCGGCGTTCTTGTTTCGCGCGATCTCTGTCGTCGCGGCTTCCCCGAGCATGGTGAAGATGAGTTCGAGATCGGTCATGTGGTCGCGGAGGTTTTCGCGCTTGAGTCCTTTCAGGTTTTTGTACTCGGTTGGCGTGAGCCCAAATGTTGCCTTCGAAATTTCGGATGTGAGTATGGCGAATTCTACGCCCTCTCGCACTCCGCGGGTTTTCCATTCATCGGTCAGTTCATCCCGTATGGCAATGGAACGGACGCGCTTTTCGATCCAGTCCTCGGGATATCCTTTTTGTTTATAGATCTCGCGCATTCGTTGCAGCGCGAGTTCTGGATTCTCAATTTCCTGCACTCGTTCGTACCCGACCTTTGCGAGCCATTGTTTGAAGGGCTCGGCCTTCGGGCTGGGGATGGACTGGATGACGCGAAACGCCGCTTCGGTACTGACGGCTTCCGTTTCATAGAATTTCCCATCGGAGGATTCCATTTTCAGTTGTCGACAAATTGTCGACAACTGAAATCCGCTCGATTCTTCCTCGCGGCGCTTCATACGATACCAATAATCGCGCGGGTTTTCGCTGTCGGTCAAAGCGCCGATAATATCCACGACGGAAAAGAACCATTGCTCGTCCAGCCAGATGCGGCGGATCTGGCTCGCGCCAAAGACCACCAGTTTGTTCTCTGAACTATTCAGTTTCTTCTTACTCATTTCGAAATCATCCCCTTCAAAAACGCTCGAATGGTATTTTTTGCATTCCACGGGTCGTCAATTTCGATACATGCCCATCTTCCGAATCCGCCATGATTATTGACCGCCGGAACCCATAGCGTTTTTGCCGTCGAGACTTTCGCCAGCTTCTCTTTCTTCTTTTCGCCCGTACGAAGTCTTGTAGGTATGGGGGTCAAGAAAGCCGTTCGTAGCCGCTGGCTTCTTGGAGTCATTTTTTTCGTTAACCATATATAGATTTCATGGAATCTATGGAGTCTATTGGAGGAGCGAACAACAACTTAATTAGAGGCGGTGAAGTGCCGGGCAGGGGCGGGCGGACGGGGACGTCCGCCCAAACAGCAGGCGGGACGCCTGCTCCACGCGAGCTACATCCTTTGCTTTAGCGTTTTGCGTTTGCGGCGGTCGTGGTAAATGGCCACCACAATAATTTCGTCATGTTCTATACTATAGAGGACAGCGAACGGGAACCCCTTTACTCTCTTTTCCCGGAGTCCGAATTGCACAATTCTCTGCTGATGCGGAGCCAAGCGAATTTCGCGGTATGCCTCTTCGAGTGCCTGAGTGAAGCGCTCTGCCGCGTGTGGCGATTCTTCTTCGAGATAAAACTCAACCGTCTCGACGTAGTCGATTTCCGCTTCCGACCGGGTGCGGAATGTCATCGTTTTCCTTGCTTTGCCTTTTCAATGAGCGATTTACCTCGCGCGAAAAATTCCTCTTCCGTCAAGGCCGTACCTTCACCACGCCGGTGGGCCTCCAGGCGACGCGCAGCCTCAGCATATACTTCATCCGGAACTTCGAAGCCGGCAAGGTTATCCTCAATTTCATCTGCAATACGCCGCTGGCTATCGCGGTCGAGCTGCAGCACTTCGGCGCGCAGGGATTCGTAGGATCGGTCCATGCAGGTTGAACTCTAATCTTGCCTGTGAAGTGCCGGGGTCAGCGAGGCGGAATCCTGCTCCACGCGGCATTGACTTTTTCGCTCGTGGGTGTGTTACACTCTTTCCTATTACCGTTTGCTTTTTTCTTACATAATCTAAAATTACACAATGAGAAATTCCACAGCGACCGCCGAATGGAACGGCGTCCTCAAAAGCGGCAAAGGCGAAATGCGCCTCACCGATAAAAGTTTTCCTTTCACTTTTAGCTCGCGTATGGAAGGCGCGGCGGGTTCCAGCCCGGAAGAGATGCTTGCTGGCGCTCTGGCCGGCTGCTACTCCATGGCGCTCTCGGCGGACCTCGAAAAAGCTGGGTTCGCGCCGCAGCAGGTCCGCACGCGCGGCACCGCCCATTTCGATAACGCCTCCGGCAAATGGACCGTCGAGACGATCGACCTCGATGTGCAGGCGAACGTCCCGGGCATCGACGATGCGAAATTCCAGGAGATTGCCAACGGGACGAAATCCGCGTGCCCGGTTTCCCGCGCCCTGGCCGCGGTGAAGATCAATGTGAATGCAAAGCTGAGTTAAGCAAAGCTCAACAATTCCTGTGTAGGGGCGGGCGTATACTCCCGCCCTGGACGCTTTACTTTTCGTATTTTTGCGGTATGTCCAAGAAGCACGTTACGAAAAAGTCGTCGAAACCGGGCCGGACTGGGTCCATCGAGTCCATTCTTGCCGAGAAACGGCTATTTAGGCCATCGAAGCAATTTGTCGCAAAAGCACGGATCAATTCGATGGCTCAATACGAGCGCCTGTACCGCGCCTCCATAAAAGATCCGGAAAAGTTTTTCGCGAAGCAGGCGGAGGAGCTCCATTGGTTCAGGAAATGGCGGAAAGTAATCGATCCCTCACCCCGTCCCTCTCCCCAGGGGCGAGGGGGTTTTGCTGGAACTAAATGGTTTGTCGGCGGCAAGCTCAATGCAAGCTATAACTGCCTGGACCGGCATCTTTCGCAGGCTGGAAGCGCACAGGCTGGAAGCACTGCGCCACGCGGGAACAAAGCCGCCATTATCTGGGAAGGGGAGAAGAGCGCCGATGGTACGTTCGAGCAGCGCACGCTGACGTACCAGCAGCTCCATCGCGAAGTTTCGAAAGCGGCGAATGTGCTGAAGTCCTTCGGCGTGGAGAAGGGCGACCGCGTGGCCATCTACATGGGCATGACGCCGGAGCTTGCCATTGCTGTGCTGGCCTGCGCGCGAATCGGCGCGACACATACGGTTATCTTCGGCGGATTTTCATCGGAAGCCATTCGCGACCGCGTAAACGATTGCGAGGCCAGGGTTATCATCACGGCCGATGGCTCGTATCGGCGCGGGCAAATCGTGGAACTTAAGAAAAATGTCGATCATGCACTGCGCGCGGAAGCCATGCGCGTTGACGGGCAGGAACAAGCCTATGGCGGTTGTCCCAGCGTGGAAAAAGTGCTGGTACTCAGGCGCACCGGCCACGAAGTGGATATGTTCCCGAGCCGCGACATCTGGTGGCACGAAGCGATGGCCGAGGCCAGCGCGGTGTGCGAAGCCGTTCCGCTCGATAGCGAACACCCGCTCTACATTCTCTACACATCGGGAACCACCGGCAAGCCAAAGGGAATCGTTCACACCACCGGCGGCTATATGCTGGGCGTTCACCTAACGATGAAATACATCTTCGATATTCAGGACGAGGATATCTTCTGGTGCTCGGCGGATATTGGCTGGGTCACCGGGCATAGCTATATCATATATGGCCCGCTCTCCAATGGTGCAACGGTCGTAATGTATGAAGGTGCGCCGACCTATCCCGCGCCGGACCGCTTCTGGGATATTATCGAGCGGCACCGTGTGACGATTTTCTACACGGCACCGACGGCCATTCGTGCCTTCATTCGCGCCGGGAACGAACATCCCGAGAAGCATGACCTGTCCTCACTGCGTTTGCTCGGTAGCGTGGGCGAGCCGATCAATCCCGAAGCGTGGATGTGGTATCACACCATTATCGGCAAAGGCCGATGCCCCATCGTTGACACCTGGTGGCAGACGGAGACGGGTGCGATCATGATCTCGCCCATTCCCGGAGCGATTCCCACGAAACCCGGCTCGGCTACGCTGCCATTTTTTGGCGTGGAACCGGAAGTGGTACGGAAGGATGGCTCGCGATGCGACGCAAATGAAGGAGGCTATTTGGTAATCAAGAAGCCGTGGCCTTCGATGCTGCGCGGTATCTATAAAGACCCGGAACGGTTCCAAAAGCAATATTTCAGCGAATATCCCGGCATCTATTTCACCGGCGATGGCGCGCGCTGCGATAAGAACGGTTACTTCTGGATCATGGGGCGCGTGGACGACGTGCTGAACGTCAGCGGCCACCGGCTGGGAACTGCCGAAGTTGAAAGCGCGCTCGTGGCGAATGCGGCCGTTGCGGAAGCGGCGGTCGTCGGAAGGCCGGACGCGATTAAAGGTTCCGCGCTCGTGGCATTCGTGACGCTCAAGCAGGGCTGGCAACCGGATGAACCGCTCAAGGAGAAGCTCCGCCAGCACGTGGCCGAAGCCATTGGTTCCATCGCCAAGCCGGACGATATTCGCTTCACCGATGCGCTTCCCAAAACGCGCAGCGGCAAGATTATGAGACGCCTATTGCGGGAACTGGCTTCGACCGGTTCTGTTGCCGGTGATACGACGACGCTGGAGGATTTCTCTGTCTTAGAGCGATTAAGAGCCGGGGAGGAGGAATAACCCAAGCATTGACGCCGGAGCTTCATTTATGAGCATAGAAACTAAAAGTGCGAAGCAAGAATCGACTTCTACGCTTGAAGATTTTCTGAACGGCGCGCTGGAGTACCGGCGGATGTTCTCGGAAGTGCTGGGAACGTTCCTGCTGGTGATTGCCGGTGCGGGCGGTGCGGCCGTAGCATACTGGAGTCACGGTGCGGTCACGCTCGCGATGGCAGTCATTGCGCCCGGCGTGATGGTCATGGCAACGATTTACTTTATGGGCGCGGTAGGCGGCGCGCACCTGAATCCGGCCGTGACGTTCGCCTTCGCGCTGCGCCGGAACTTTCCGTGGCGGCGCGTACCGGGCTATATCGTATCGCAGTTTATTGGTGCGATGCTCGCGGTTGCCTTCCTGTACCTCATTCTCGGCGATGCCTCGTCCCATGGCGCAACGGTCCCCGATGCGCGCCTCCACCACTGGCAGGCATTTCTGCTCGAAGCAATGCTGACGACGGGCCTCGTCACGGTCATTCTCGGAACGGCCTCCGGCGCGCGGAACATCGGAACGAATGGCGCGATCGCGGTCGGTGGCTACATTGCGCTGGCCGGCTTGTGGTCCGCGCCGGCTACGGGCGCATCGATGAACCCGTTCCGATCGCTCACGCCAGATATTCTTCGAGGCGATTTCACGACCACATGGATATACATCGCCGGTCCGTTCCTCGGCGCGATCATTGGCGTCGCTTTCGAATGGATTCTCAAAGGCAAACCTACGACATTTGGGACGCTGGCTGCGCAAGGAGAACTCGGCACCGAAGGAGACCACGCGGGCGAATAGACGGCGGCGTAGCCCGGACGAAGGCTGCGGATTCGCCCAAGCGTGCAAATCATTTCCGAGTTGCGATGTTATGATAATTTCACTAATCCCTCGCGACCATGTCATTTGTTCACGTTCAAAAGCTTCGTTCCACTCGGGCTGTTCCGAGCGATCTGCCAACCGATCCATTCAATCTTCAAGCGCTCGCCAGGGGCATCGCGCTAATGCTGCTTCTTGTTCCGAGCATCGCCCTGGCCCAGCCGGACACGATCCCGGTCTTGCTCCAGCAGGAACCACTCTGGCATACGCTGGCCATCGCGCAAATTGCGGCCCGCGGCGTCGATAGCATTGTCGTGGCCAGTTCCAGCCCGACGGCCGGCGTGTGGCTCTCGACCGACCGGGGTCGCACGTTCAGCCGGCGCGATTCGACGGTCGCCTTTCCGGGCTACATTTGCATCCCGATGGGAAAACCCGCCGGGCAGGCTTCGTATGGGCCGATCTGGCAGATCGACTCGGCGAGTGCTCCCGAGTTTAGTACGGACGAGGGACTTACATGGAATTATCCGGCTTCGCCACAGCGTCCCGCGAAGGGATCGCTTACTGCCGATGGTGTTTCCACTGTCGGGGATCTATTTTGGTATTCAACCTCGCAACATGTGGTGCTAACGCGCACGTTCGGTCTGACGTGGGACACACTGCCGTTCACCGCCAATCTCCCGGTCTGGTACGATGCGGAGCATGCCGTCCGTACGTTCGGTTCGACTCGAGTCGGTTCCAAGCTCATCGCGCGCACACGGGATGGCGGCATAACATGGGACACCGTCGTGCTCCCCGGATTGATTACGAGTGCGGTGCTCTATCCCAGACCTAATATTCTTTATGTGGCTGCGCCGTATCCCATCATCGTGAACTACGTCAGCCTCGACACCGGCCACACCTGGACGACGATGAATGCGTTTAACAATATCCAGTTCGTGCGCGATAGTCTGTGGTACGCTTCGTCCTGGAAGGAATCGACACCGTATCTCCGCTCGACGGACCAGGGAAAGACGTGGAAAGGATTTTCCTTCCCGTGCCCCAATGGGCCGACGTATCTTTTCTTTGCGGATTCGGAGCACGGGGTCTCACTTGGGACGTCCCAGACCGACGATGGGGGATACACCTGGGACTGCCTGGATACGACGGTCTACGCCGCCACTGCGAATGATGTTATTCCGGCCGATTTCGATGCGGCTTCGTACTACGATCTGGCCCAGACGCACGGCAGCAATTACGTCTGCGTTTCGACGGACCGCGGCAGCACCTGGGCCGCCCTGTTTCCGTACCCCACCAATGTTCCCTCCTCCTATGGTGCCCCGACGTGGGGCGTGTCGCTCGGGTACCGACTCTTTATTGCGTTCCCTGACAAAGTGATCTGGACCGGGAATTCGGGCGTGAGTTTCGATACGTTGTATTTTAACTATCCGGGCAGTGCCGTCGGATACATTCAGCGTACGCCGGATGGTACGCTCTGGGCCAGCAACGATTTGGAACTTTACATTTCGCGCGACCGCGGCGATACCTGGACGGACCAATCGCAGAATATTCCATACCGGCAGGATTCGTTCCAGCTCAGTTACACGGTCAAGCCGGTCGATAGCATCCTCGGATTTGTGAGAACGTCGAGCGGCGCCGTCTTCCGCACCACAGATGCCGGCCTGACCTGGCAGCCCGATTCCATTATGCCGTCGCTCGTGCTCGATGGCCGGCATTGGTTCGCTGCCACGAAGTACACGTCCGATGGCGGTGCAACCTGGAAGAAGATCTCCAATCCCGTAACGGTCGCGGTGGATACGCTTCGTTGGATAACCTCCAGTGGGTACACTACCGATGCCGGTTCGACCTGGCATCCTATTCCTATGGGTGCGCCGAAAATGCAATTTACTCCAGTCGATTCGGGAACTGCGTTTGCCGGCGGCTTTCCAAACGGTTCCTTCTGGCGGCTCGACTTGCCGTTCTATGGCAAGCCAAGTCCGGTTTTGAATTTCAGCGTTGACAATCAGATCTGGCAGGACGTGCCGTTCCCGAAAGATACCGGTTGGGTGCAATTGCCAGTTGTGGTCCACAATACCGCGGTGGGAATTCCGCTTCCGGTGACGTTCGATTCCGTTTCGGACCCCGCCCATTTTTCACTGGCTCCGTATCAGGCTTCGACCGTTACGGTTCCTGCAAGGGCCAGCGTGCTGGGCCCGGATGGACTGGATTCAGTCTGGTTTGTCTATCATCCTACGGGTGCAGAGCAAGACAGCGCGAAAGCATACTGGCATAGCTCCCTGGTCCATAATGCGGATGGTTCCATCGCCCGCCGCACGGATTCACTCGATGGGAGCGCAACGTCCGCATCGGTTTCGGGATCGAGTGTAAATCCGGTTGATGTACGGGTTACGCCGAACCCAGCCACGGGCATCGTTACCGTCCAGGGAAGTACCGGCAGGATCATCCTGCTAAATGTGCTGGGCGAGATGGTGCTCGCGGTCGGCGCGCGCGCCACGGAAAGCGGATCGCTTTCACTGGATGTTTCGAAATTGCCAGCCGGCACCTATTTCGCGCGTATCGAAACAGCCTTTGGGCCGGTGATGCGAAAAATCGTTAAAGAATAGCCATTTCGGCGCGTCCGAGAGGGCGCGTCCGCGCCGGCGCTCCTGAGTGGGGTATTCCGAATGTTCGGATTTCATGCATTTGGGCGGAACCCATCCGGCAGGAAATGGGTAGTTTAGGGGCATCGGAATTTTTACGGGTCTGCTTCGTTCACATACATCCACATTGCTTCGCATCGTTCACTGCGTTACCGATATTTGTTACAAACTCATTTCTTGCTTATGAAATCTCGCATACTTTACGCACTTCCTGCTCTCCTTTTCGCAGCCTTGGTGGCTGCCACGGGCATACTCCCGAATCTATGGCAACCGGGCAGCCTGCACGCGGCTAACCCGGTGCCGGTCGATACGGCCAAGAAGGGCGCCCAAATCAAGATTGACGAGGACAGCTATGACTTCCATAACATCGAGCAGGGTACGAAGGCGATTCACGACTTCCTGATCCAGAACGTCGGGACGGACACGCTGGTGATTTCCGCGACGCGTCCTTCCTGCGGCTGCACCGCCGCCGTGCTCGATGCGCCGAACAGCCGGATCCCACCCGGTGGCTCCAGCCGCCTGAAAGTCACCTTCGACGCAAACAACAAGCCCGAAGGGCCGATCATCAAGAGCGTGACCATCATTTCGAACTCCGTGACGAATCCCGATGCCATGGTCCGCATCCAGGGACGCGTGGTGAAATCCCTCCTCGCTCATAAAACCATGATGCATTTGGACGGAATCTTCCAGGGTAATTGCGCTACGTGCCATGTGGACAAAGGGCAGGGCGAACTCGGTGCTCGGCTCTACGAGGCCGATTGCGCCGTATGCCATGGAAACAAGGCGGACGGCAAGCCCGGACCGGACCTTGCTACCGACGCGATGCTAAAGCACACGCCTCGCGAGTGGCAGCAGATTATTTCCGACGGTATTCCGAAAACAGCGATGCCAGCCTTCGCTACCCGCAATAAGGGGCCATTGGGCGACGAAGAAATCTCTTCGCTCATTGAGTACATGGGTGCGTACAAGAAGGAAGTCGAGCGCAATCGCGTGATTAATTCGCTGGGCTCGACGGGCGCTGCGGCTACCAGTTCCGCTAAGGTAAAGGATTAGTTTTTTCAGGAGGGAGACAGCGAGGCGGGGCCGGACCCGAGCGACCATCGCGGAGGATTTTACCACCGGTTCCTTTCAAGCCTCGTTCGTCCCTCCTATTCATCTTCCGCTGCAGGCGTGTTTCACGGCGGGAGCCTCTTTTCTTCGTATATTTGTCAGACGAACCCCTCACCCTAACCCTCTCCCCGAGGGAAAGGGAGGGTGTATTACTTCCCTCTCCCTCGGGGAGAGGGTTAGGGTGAGGGTGTATTCCCGGCATGAATTTTCGTAATTGATGAGCGGCTCGCTTCGGGCCGCGACTCCACTTTTTCTCAAAACGTAGTATGACACATAAAAACAAAATCACCAGCGTATTAACCGGCCTTGCCCTTGCGTGCTCCGCCGGATTTTTCTTTTCGAGTTGCACCAACCCTTCCTCGCCGGGGACGGGAGTTCCAACGAATGTTCAGGTAACCTCAGCAACGGCAACTTCCGTAACTGTTTCCTGGACGCGCGATGCGTCCGATACCGGACCGGATACCGTGTTTGTAATGAGTGGGGTTGCTCTGGCTGGCTCCTCTGTTGCGCAATCTCCCAATTCCTCTGCGGTAGTAACCGGGCTTACGATGGGAGTGGGTTATACTATTTCTGTACACTCCTCTTCGGGAGCTTCGACGAGCATCAACTACACGATCGCTGGACCCCCGACGAATCTCATGGTCAATTCCGCATCCGCTACCTCGATTGGGGCAAAGTGGACGCGCGGCGCCGGAGATAATGGAGCCGATACTATTGTCGCAATGAATGGTTCC
>JAKAIL010000151.1 GCA_021825235.1 Bacteroidota bacterium
TGGTCCAACACTCAATGCCCATATTCTCGCGGATTATATTCAGACTGGTAAGCTTCCATTCCCCAAACTGATCTCGCAGTAATTGGGATAAGCGGTATTCCAAGAGGCAGAAATAAGAGACGCGCCCATTGGCGCGTCTCTTATGGAATTATTGTTCCGGTGAGTCATCGAATCACCGAGATTCGTTTCTCGATCAATTGCCCCGGAATCCGCGCGGCGAGGATATAGGAACCTGCAGGCAGATTCGAAAGGTCGAGGTTTAGCGCCAGCGAGCCATTAGCCGCGCCGCGATAAACGCTCTGCACCTCTTTGCCCGTCACGTCATAGAGCCGCACATCCAGATCGGATGTGGCTGGCACGGTGACCGTAAGCTTCGAGGCATCGGTGGCCGGGTTCGGCCAGGTCTCGATGCCAATCGTCGGTGCTGGCCCGGAAGCCTGCACGCCCGAAGCGGCTGCCGATGGCGTCCAGAATCCGAAGTGAGCGATCATTTGCCCGTTGGAGGCTACGCCGATCACCGGTTGTCCCGCTGTGGAACCCATTTGGTTCGAAGTGCTTGCGGAATTATTTCCACCGGAAGAAATGACGGCCTTCTGGAGCATCATCTGCGCGTGGGTTGGGCCAGCTGCAAGGCAGAGCGCCCCGCTGAAGGCCCCAAGTATGAGTAGTGTTTTCATTGCGCCTGCTCCCGATTATTGGTTAACAATGAGGTAGTTGAAATTGAGATTGTTGGTAAGCGCAAGGGCACTGATCAACCCGACGGTGAACGTGCCCGCGCCGGTGCTTGTGATCCGAATCGGTACAAGCCCGGCAAGGCCGGAGTTTACCGTGAGGAAAATGATCGAATTCGCATTGGCATAGGCGTTCGTAATCGTTGCCGTGAGGTTACCGGCCAGAATCGTCCCGGTTCCCACCGGACCCGAAAGCGAAAGCCCGCCGACGAGCCGCGCTGCCGTGCTGCCCGAGGCAACGGAATCCATAAGGCCGGTGGAAGCAGACGAAGTGATGGTCGTCGCGCCGTTCGAGGCAACCGTGAGGACGTTATTGCCCGAGGCATCCTTGGCTGCGAGTACTGTGTTGCCAGTTCCCGAAGCCGTATTTTGCACCGTGAGTGCTGCGCCGGTTGCATCGGAGGTCGTCGCGTCGATCGCGGTTCCTGCCGAAGTAGAAACATTCAATGCATTATTGACCGAGGACTGAATATTTGTCGCGCCGGTTCCAGCCACGGAAAACGAAGTAGTTCCTGCGCCATTGACGGCGGTAATCAATCCCGCGCTGGCATTGGTGGAAGTATTCCGCACATAGAGAACGCCGCTGGAGGCAGCATTGCCCTGTGCCGTTAACGCCGTGCCTGCGGAATTGGAAATGGCAAGGGCATTATTAGCGGACGCGTTAAGGGTAGCGTAGCCTGTGCCACTCAACGAAAATACCGTCCCGCCGCCGGAATTCAGTGCGGCCATTAAATTGCCAGAGGCTGAGCCTGATAGATTCTTCAGAGTAAGCAATGTGCTCGAGGGCGCTTGCGCTGCCGCAAGAGTCATGCTTTGTGTATTGAGGTCCAGTACGGTGCCGGAGGAACTTGTGGCCTGGATAAGTTCTCCAATGCCGGAACCCGTCGCGTTCTTCACCTGAAGGGCGGCGTCGGCACCGGAGTTCGTCGTCGCACTGATGGCGCTATTTGTGGTCGCCAGCGCATTGAGCGCCAGTCCACTGCCGGTATTGGTTAGCGAAAGCGTTGGCGAGGTGCCATTGGCGGTTGCGCTAAGGGCGGTTCCTGCGGCGCTGCTAAGTTGGAGCGCATTGCCCGTCCCGGTATTGGTAAGGACCGTTGCGGAGCCGCTGCCGGAGTTCGTCAGATTCAATAGCCCGCCTGCGGAGCTAAGCGTCTGCGTGAAGGGGAGCGTCAGCCCACTTCCGGAACCCGTAAAGCTGAGGCCGATCGTGTCACCGCTCGTCGTGAGGCCAAGGTTTCCACCACCCTGGAGAACTACGTTGCCGTGCAAGCCATTGACGCTCGTTACGATGTTGCTGCCAACATTGGCCAGGAGCGCGGAATCGATGGAAGCGGCGGCGTTGCCCGTAATGCCGAGTGCGAAGTTCGCCGTATCTGCTACGTTGGCAACGTGTGCCGTGTCCGAAAGGTGGGCATTGGCCGCAAACGGTACCGATGCGATCTGGATTCGCGGGCTAAGTTCTGTACCGCCGTCCACCGAAATTCCAAGCGTATAGTTCACGCCTGGTTGGAGCATGAGGTGGCCGCTTGCCTGCGTGCCGGATCCCAGCAAAATGCTGAAGACCCCGTCCGCAGTCGTGGCAGTATCGGTTTCGCTGTAGGTCGCCGTTGCACTGCCATTGGCATAGATGCTGGCGTGAATCGTGTGCATGCCATTGGAAATGGCGACGCCGTTCATATCGGTGAGTCGTCCCTGTACGGTAAAGCTCCCGGGAGCGGTTTGACCGTAGGAGGGAATGGTGCTAAAAAAAGTCAGTGCGAGCGCGATGGCCGCAAGACGGAAGCAATGTTTCATAATGACTAAAAAGTAAATGATTAGTTGAACTTAAAGCCGCGCCTTCAAGAAAAGGTTTAACAAAAGCGTGACCGCAAATTAAGTGTCGTGTCAGCAAAGTACGAGCCAAAATTCATTTTGGTTCAGGGGTACAAATAAATGTTATTAAAACAAATTTCATTAGTCATATAAAAGCAATGTTTTCACAATGGAGTCATTCGCTGGGAAACAATTCCGTCATCTGTATGTTACTTTTCCGTTACGCTTTTTTCAATCTGTTCGCGGCTGTGCGGGGTAGATGTCCACAACGTTTCCAAAATCCTGGGCATCCATCCGCCTTCGCTTTTTCCATTAATCCAACAACCCAATTATGAAACGATCTTTCATCGGTGCATTCCTATTTCTTGGCTTGATTTCTGCCGCCCTTATCGCATGCAACAATAGCAGTTCACCCGGGACCCAGGCATACGTCGCCAATGTGGCCCACGGAAAATATCTGGTGGATACCGTTACCGGCTGTGCCGACTGTCACTCGCTAATGGACGCCCGCGGCAATGTGGTGGATTCGCTGCGCTTCGCCGGCGGACAGCGATTTGGGTTCGGACCGCTCGGCGCTGTCTATTCCAGAAACATCACCCAGGATAGCGCGGACGGCCTCGGCACGTGGACCGATGCCGAAATCATCACCGCTATTCGCACGGGAATCATTCCGGCGCACGCGCTGAACGGGACCACCCGTACCGATACGGTCCTCTTTTCCGTGATGCCGTATGCGCTCTTCTCCAATTACAGCGATAACGACATGGCGGACATCGTGGCCTATCTGCGCACCATCAAGCCGGTCCGCTACTCGCCACCGGCGGATACGCTGCCGCCCGCGGCACGCGTGAAAGTACCGCCGCAGGTGCTTCCCGCGCCGACCGTGGCAAGCGCAGCCGCAACACGCGGGCAATATCTCGCGGCCGTGGGGCTCTGCGCCGATTGCCACACGCAGCGCATGGCGCCGCCCGCCCAAGGCTTCGACATGACGAAATTCCTGGCTGGTGGATTCTCCTTCGATGTGCCGCCGTTTGGAACCATCTACTCCGCGAACATTACCCCGGATTCGGCGACCGGAATTGGGACCTGGACCGATGCGCAAATCCAGACCGCACTCCAGCAAGGCAAGGACAACAAGGGGCAAAGCATCTGCCCGCCCATGCCCTGGCAGCGATTCGCGGGTCTCGAAAGTTCCGACGTGCAGGCGCTGTTTGCGTATCTGCATAACGTTCCCGCCATCAGCAACCAGGTCCCGGCGAATCCGAATTGCCCGTAACCGTTGATCTAAACGGATCGAAATACTTACAGCCCCCGATGGTTTCATCGGGGGCTGCCCATTTTAAAATTTGCTTCAGCTCGGTGCGGCAGACGGGACGTCTGCCAAAACAGCGGACGAGACGTCCGCTCCACGCGTCTGCCAAAACAGCGGACGAGACGTCCGCTCCACGCGTCTGCCAAAACAGCGGACGAGACGTCCGCTCCACGCGTGTCCGGCGGACTCGCCAGCGACCACGCGTCACTCCCCGATAATCTTCGCAAGTTCTCGGTGGGAGATGGTTAGCTTTACATCAAGGCCCAGCACACCCAATTCCACAAGGCGGTCCACCGCGACCTGCTTCGTCTTTTGCTCGATTTCCTGCACGGAATCGGTATGAAACAAATGTTTCAGCCAATGGACGCCTTTGGCAAGGTGGGTGCGCTCATCGGCGTTGACGAAATCGAACATGCGGCCGGTAACGTCATCGCCTTTTTCGAACGCCTCGCGCGAGTAGCGCAGGCACTCCTGCACGATATTCGCTTCGCCAAACAGATTTATTTCCGCCAGTGCATACAGCGCCGGCAGCTTGGTGCGGACTTTAATTCCCAGCAGGCGGTTCAGCAAATCGTAGGGATTGTATCCCAACGCCTCCATTGCCTTGTGGCCGAGTTCCGTGTGCCGGGTTTCGTCCCAAACGATGCGGGCCATATCGAAATCGAATCCGTAGGGGACTTCGCGGATTTCGTAAAGCACGTTGGCGAAGGTCTCGATAGCGTCAATTTCGTCGCGCTGCGTGCGAACGAGGTTGAGCCGCACCTGGTCGAATTCCGTTTGGTATTCGATTGCGCCGTTATCGGCCTTCTGGTAATTCTCCGTGTGCTCGAACGTTCCGAAGCGTGGGTCGCGCGTGGCAATGAAGGAGCGCTCGAACAAGGGCTTGCCTTCGGAACGTAAATTATCAGGTCGGGGGAGCACCACTCCCCGCATCGTTGCCGATGCTTCCCCTCCTCTATCAGAGGAGGGGGAGCCCGTTGCTCCTCCGAACGATCGCAATAATTTCTCGATGTGGTATTGCCACTTGTGGAGTTCCGCTTCGGAATATCCGCCTTGCACATAGGCTTCTATCGCGCCTTTGCCCCATGCGATCATTTCATCATAATCGGGAAGGATTTGGCGGATAATGCGAATGGTCGGGGCGTCGGCCACTTGGTCGGTGTGCGCGGCGTGTTCGAGATAGGTTTGCCGGAGGTGGGGAAGTACTACGCCATAGAGCGCGGCGACAAAATGCGCGGGCGTTTCGGAGTACATCAGCTCGCTAAAAAATTCGGCAATCTCCGGCGACTGGAAACTATCGGTGGTTTCCGGCGCGGTGCGGAGTTCCGAAAGCCGCGTGCGGAATTTCATTCCCGCTTCGGCGTGCCAATTAATGTGGCGGCCGAATTCGACTTTCACTTCGAACTCCGGCGTTCCCATGATCCAGCCGGCCATGGCACGGAGGATATTGCGCTCGAACAAGAAGAACCGGAGCAGGCGGCGCGCGTTCTCCTCGACGGTGAAATCGCCGCCCAACCGGCGCGAATCTTTCGGGAAATTAAATCGAGCGAGCGGCACGCCCGCGCCGCGAAGCTCCGCGGAGTTCGTCCACGCAGCTTCCATTTCGCCATTCACATCCGCGGGGTGGCCGTTCCGTTGCGACTTCGCTTCTTCCGATGGTTCCATACTGCCTCCGATAAAGCGAGAACTTCGGGGCTGCCGGTAGAATTCCTAAGGAATTAGGGCATCAGGACCAATCCCGCCTGCTGCACGCGCCCATTCATCCGCACGCTCGGGATTACGCGGCAAGCCGTAACTCTGCAAGGACCGGTATCTTCCAATCGCTGGTCTGCTCCATGCGCTTGCTGAAGAAAAGAATTTCGAGATTTTCCACTGCGTTCGTCTTCGGATTCAGGCGAACGACAATTTCATCTTCAAGCAGTTCGGACTCTTGCCCGAGATAAGGTTCGCACTTGTTGATATAAAGAATATCGCCCGTGCGGTCATAGTGGAAGGTTAATCCTGTGTCCATAGTATCTTTCCTTTTGGTCGATAGCCTGAAATGAATGCGGTGATGATCCAGTTCCGTTCCGGTGAAGTGATAATCGTGACAGTGGCGTACTTCCCACCATATAAATGAGGCTCCCAGCGCCCGAAAATAAGGCCTTGCGGATCTTTTCGGGATTGTACCACGATGGATGGCTCCTCAACTGCTGACTTCAGAATTGCAAGCACGGCGCTGGGTTCCATAGCACTGAATTCCGGATGTGCGGTCCGAATGTGATTCGTGCGTTCTTCGGTGAGGTACACAATTCCGCCGAGGAAAGAGCATTCGAAAATAACATCTGCCATTTCATAGACTCCAATTCTGGAGCGACCCCCAAAAGGGCCCAAAACGTAGTAACGTTCCTACCGCGCCAGCACAACTGGCACCGCCTGCTCGCGACCATTCATGCGCACGACGCACTCGTACATGCCATTGCGCACATCGGGACTCATCCAAGTGAAGCGGTGCGCGCCGGGCGCAAGCTCGCCGGAGAAAAGGCGCGCCACTTCCACCCCCAGCGTGTTTACGATGGAGACCTGCGCATAACCCGCGGCGTCGTTCAAGAAGGAGATCGTGGTGGATTGGGTGAAGGGATTGGGGTAGGCGCGAATGGTTACTGCGCCCGGCTGCTGCGGCTCGCTCACTGCGCTGATGCCGAAATCGGAGAGGGGACGGCGCCAAACACCGGAACCATCGGGTCCAGATAGTAAGGCAGTCCCGCCGAAAATATACTTTTCATTTACTGCAATATTTGCTATCGAAAGAGAGTCTATTCCTAACCCTTCATTGACAGAGCGCCAAGTTTTTCCACTGTCGGTTGAAAGAATAACACCTTTACCAGACGTTGCGAATACATTTGTACCGCTCGCCGTAATTTGAGCGACACCACTATCCGTCAAATCATTATTTATCCGACTCCAGTTTTTTCCTTCGTCCGTCGAACGAAAAAATCCATACTCCTGAGGTCCCGTAACCAAAAATAGATTATTCCCAAACCCTGCAAAGCTTGATGAAAGTAGAATGGTATCGGGTAATCCATTCCCTGGCAACTTAGCCCAACTCATTCCGTTGTTCGTCGATAAAAGTATTCCACCAGTATAGAGCGTTGAATAAAGATTCCTTCCAATTGCACTTAGTGAAATAATGTAAGCATTTTTTGGGACACCGGAATCAATCCGATTCCAGGTCTCTCCTTCGTCCGTCGAACGAAAAAAACCATTCCATCCACCTGCCATAAATAGATTCGAGTCTATTATGGCATATACACCACCGGGTTCCACACTATCTATTGCGGCCCAATTTGAACCATCATTTCCTGAGGTGTAAAGACTATCACGATATGTGCCGAATAATTTCGAGCCAAAGGCGCCAAAAGGCCAAGGGGAACCGCATAAAAACCAATTCGACCCGTCGTCTAAAGAGCGATAAACATAGCCATCGTTGGCCGTAGCAAAAAGAAGAGTTCCAACCGATTCAAGGGAACTAACATTTGAATTTGTGATGCCTGAGACGCAAGGGGTGAAACTTATACCGCTGTCCTTGGAAATATAAAGGCCACCCCAAACATAGCGGTCAAAATACCCTGCAAAAAGATTGGTCCCTAAAACAGCAAGTGACGGAGGGTAGGCATACCAATTATGAAATTCAATCCAGCTTTTGCCACTATCGCTTGATCGCCAAAGTCCACCATTATAGGAACTGGCGAAAAGAATAGATCCCATAACTACAAAAGTTTCAACGTTTGTGTTTACAAAACCATTTACTTTCCAGGATTCCCCTCCGTCGGTAGAAATAAGAATAGAATCGGCGTTTGAAGCTTCTGCAAATGCCGCAAACAGGATCTTCCCAATCGAAGCGAACGGACCAATAGCAATGCTATCGCCTGGTATCCCGGCATTTGCAGGGTGCCAAATTATTCCACTATCGCTTGATCTAAAAACTCCGCCATTATATGTGTTTAAAATCAGGTTTGTGCCACAAACGGTAGGACCATGTATCACAAAAGGATTAGCCCCTGAAATTGCAACACTTTTCCAAGTCAAACCAAAATTTGTGGAGCGACAAAGACCACCACCTGGGGTTACGGCAAATATTATGGTTCCCATAACGCTGAAACCGTATGAGGTGGGAGTTGGGGTTGGATAACCACCGGTTGCCAATCCCGCGCTTGCCTTTATCCAGGTTTGTCCTTCGTCAGTCGAGAGGAATACTCCACTATCCGTTCCAACAAAAATACGAGTTCCAATCGCTGCAAGGGAATAAGTCCATTTCCCAATTAACCCATTATTTTTCGATTCCCATGTTTTTCCAGTATCTGATGATAAAAACACTCCTTGATTAGTCCCGGCAAAAAGATTAGAATTACTTACAACAAAACATGTAACATCCGCACCATATGGCCCATTCGTCTGCACCCACTGTGCACGCGCAACACGCCCGCCCATCGCCGCAAGCGCGGCGGCGAGAATAATCGCGAGAAGTCGTTTCGGGAGCATGTCGTTCGAAGTCTCAAAGCGGCGTGGGGTGGCAAAGGTGCCCATGGGAAAGGGGAAATCGGAGTGACTCTAAACGTTTCCCCCTTGACTTTCGCCCCGAAATTCCGTATGTTTGCCTGTAGTTCGCCCCGGATTACGGGGCGTAACGAAACTTCCACTAATTTCTCGCATAACGTATGGCAAGCATTAATTGGGTCGGTGTGCTGGTGGCAGCGATCGTGTATTTCTTTTTTGGGGCGCTGTGGTTTATGGCGCTCTTCGGCAAAGCGTGGGCTAAGTACGCCGGTTTGAACATGGAGAACCCTCCCTCCAGCGGGGCGATGGTCGGCATGATGGTTAAAAGCTTCCTGGGCGATCTCCTGAGCGCGATTGCCGTGGGGCTGGTCATCGTCTATGCTCATGCCTCGGGCGATTGGATGCGCGGTCTTAAGATCGGCGCGGTGATCGGCTTCGGCATCGCCGGCGGCGCCTATTGGATGACCTACAACTGGACGAAAAAGCCGTTCATGCTCTGGGTGCTGGACACCGCTCACGTCACGATTGGCTGTGCTATTGCCGGTGGGATTATCGCCGCGATGTCCTAACAGATCGGTCGGCTCGCGGTTGCACCCGCGGTGGCGGGTACGCTCGGCATATTTCCCGCTCTCAGAATTCATTCAGGCCGGAAGCATTTCCGGGATTTCTTTCTTTTCAGATTGGTTGTAATTTCATACCTCGGGGTGGAGTTACACTATTATGATGCAATCTGCAAGAAATTATAAAGCTTTCGGCTTGGTCGCGCTTCTCGTTTTCTGTGCGCTGGTGTGGAGCAAACCCACGCACGCACAGCTATTGGCGGTCAAGGATCTTAGTATTGGTGGAATTTTCGGCAATCCGGCGGGCGCTTCGATGCGCTATTCGCTCGGACCGGCGCGGGCGATCGATCTCGGCTTCGGGCCCGATTATTTCGGTTCCCCACGCCTGCAAATGGACTACGTCTGGCAGTTTCACGCCTTTCCTTCCAGCACTGTGAACGAATATTTCGGTCCCGGCCTGGCGGTGGCATTTGCCCGGGGTATCAATACCTTTTACACGCACGAATGGGGTCCGAAGGAAAGCTTCGCTACGAAGGAAGATAATGGCTTCGGCGTTGGCGGGCGCGCGATAATTGGAATGCGCGTGGCTCCAAAAGCTTCCCGGCTCGAATTTTTCGTAGAATCCGGCCCGATGATTCCTGTGATGAAATATTTCGATCTCGATTTCGATGGGGCGGTGGGGTTCCGGTATCGGCTGTAATGCAGGAGGATCACGCGAACGGGTGTTGTAGGGGTGTCTCCTTTTAGAACCGGTCAGCAAAGAACGTCATCCCGAGCGCAGTTTTTTGACCGAAGAGAAAACAATGGAGTCGAGAGATCGCGTGGTATTGGCTGCTTGCCTACATTCCGAGAGATTCTTCGACTCCGCAAATCTCCGCTTCGCTTCGATTTGCTTCGCTCAGAATGACAGAATATAAAAAGACTTTAGATTAAGACGTTACCGGGACGAAGAACTATCAAATAGTTGTAGCCGCACAATAGAAATGTCATGGTTTTAGGCACAATAGAAATGTCAGGGTTTCTGTATGCCTTGATGTGTGTGCTCGACCGGTCTAAACGCTGGAGGCCGTAGGCCGACAGCGT
>JAKAIL010000152.1 GCA_021825235.1 Bacteroidota bacterium
AACCGGATCGAATGTGGAACCGTTTGCTCCACTAATTGCGCCAGCGATTGCGCGCCGACCGTTTCGAGCATGCGTGCGAGGTCCTGATCGTTCGGGCCGATATGCCGGTCCGGAAACTGTTCGGTTTGGGTAAGAATGGAATTCATCGAAAATTCTGTTCGTCGCTAATAAAAAATGGGCGGAAACCGGGACCTTATACGCAAAGACTGGCTGAAAAGTTTTGCCGCACCGCTACTTCCAACTGCTTCATGTGTTTCCATCCGCAGGAAGGCCAGAAACATGAAAGTAAGGCTTCTCTTATCCATAATCGCAATCTCGCTCTTTAGTTGTTCCGACTCGACGGGTATACTCAACCAGCCACCGGTCCGGCCTGATGTTGGCAGTTATTACGTCATTCATTCCTACGACTTCGATTCCTCTGGAGCGAAAATCCGGGATCCGAGTGGTACGATACGATGAAGGTTGTTGCTTCAGGAATTAGCTACCGCGGAAAGTCCAACGCGGTGGAATATCAATGGAATTCAACCACATCGGCGGTAACTTTTATTAACTTCGAATCGGATGGCGACATCTCGATCTATAAGGACGCCGCCCCCTTAGGAACATGGCTCACCTTTCCGATTTCGACGAGGAGCGCAACGTATGCGAGCGTTGATACCACGTATGTGGATAATGGCAAATCCACACGGCACTGGAACAGGGATACGTGTACCTTCGTGCAGGATTCGGTGATGGTCATTCAAGGGCAGTCCCTGATGGTCGCGCTTATTCGCGTTACGCAACGCTACCAGCAACATGGGGATGATTATATCGGAAGTGACTGGTTCGCACCGGCCATCGGCTTTTGGGTCACGTCACGGTTATGCCGCCGATCCGCGCGGCCAGCAACTCGAAGTCGTTTGGTACTCGCTTAAATAGTTCTCTCTTTCACGGTATCCGTTTAATTTCCACACCCGACCGATACCACTCGTCACTCGCTTACTACAAATAAAAAGCGCTTCGGCACTCGTGAGTGGTGAGAGTTGGTCCTCCCTAGTTTTGTGAAACACCACGAGACTTCCGAAGCGCCCCTCTCGTTCAATATGTCCTGTGGTCAGCAGGACAACTCTGGTTAGCTTCGGACCGAGGTTCCGGCTTACGCCATCGCCTCGATCTGCTATAAAATCAATTGTCAAACTCGAACGCCTACCGAATTCTAATCGTATCCTGTTAAAGAACGTTCACTTATTCCGTAACAGCCACCGAATTCAGGATGGTTTCGTATTCCGCTAATTTACATAATAAAAGTTCGAAAAGCAAGAGGTCCGTACGATTTTTTGATAAATGGCAATAACTTTTTTCAATGAAATTCCGACCTTGCGCGACCTCCCATTGACGACCTTTCATTTCGGACGTACAAATATAATACAAAAAAATGCCCTATGCATAAAAACGGGAAAAAAAGGCTTTCCCCGCATCCGCGAGGCCATTTTAGCCCTCTATGCTCTCAGCCGGGCGCTCTGCTTCGCCAGGAGTTGGCGAACCAAGCGCCTGTGGCTCTTCCGGCGCCGCTGCAGCCTCAACCGGTGCGGCTTCCTGAACAGGTGCCGTTTCGGCTGAAGTTTCCGCATGGGCCTGGGCTTCTGCCACCTCAGCACGCTTTGCAGCCGCTTTCCGCTTCGCTTCCTCGCGCACCCGAACAGCCGCCTGCCTGGCGTCCAGGTGGGCGGCTAATTTCTCGTCCCGCTTGGACTTCCAAGCCGTAAAAATCTCCGAGGCTCGTGCCGGCTCGACTTTCTTCTTTTCCAAATGCCACTTAAGGAGAATCCCCTCGCCCGAAAGCAGGGATCGAACCGTGTCCGAAGGCCGAGCACCTACTCCAAGCCAATACAGTGCGCGATCTTCCTTAATCTGGACCTTTTGCCCCAGCTCGTTCGAGGGCCGGTACTGACCCAGCGATTCGATAAACCGCCCATCCCGGCGCGAACGGCTATCGGTGGCGACTATTCTATAAATCGGGACTTTTTTCCGTCCCTGACGTGCTAATCGAAGTTTTACCATGGTCCTAACGTTGAATGAATGTGCCTTTCGGAGGATGTCTGCCCAGCCAGTACCATGACGGCTCCCGCAGAGTCTTCGAAAGTGGAGCGCAATAAACAAAGTTGTGGGAGAATCGCTCCCGAAAAATAAATCGAATTTGTTTGTGCTTCAATTTCATTGCTTTGAATAGTTTCCCGGAATTATCCGGGCAGTTTTTGGTATTACAGGGTGTTAATTCTGCGGCCCGGGGTCCTTGCGGAAGGGCATTCGGTGCTCCAGCACGGATTCCTCATTCGTTGTATATCCAGTGCGCGTACACAATCGCATGCTTCTTCTAAGCCCGCCTCGCGCGGTGCGGCTCACCCTGCTATTGGCTTTCTGCATTCCAAGCCTGGTGTTTGGGCAGCAGTTCGTATCGAATCCCTTCGTGGGTGGCCGGGTCGATGGCGGCGGCCTCGTCACGATCTATCGTGGCAACCCGTCCAATCGGAACCTGCTGACCTACATCGATAAATCGTACCTCACGCTCAAAATCAACGGGCTGTATTATAGTAATAACGAGAATGCGGACCTGATCGGGCCAAATGCAACTATCCAGCCAGTGGATGTGTCGCTCTCGGCGGGACAGCCGTTCAAAGTGCAGGATACGCTCCGGACCATCTGGAAGGAAAAGGGCTTCGATATTGTGCAGGACGTGTTCCCCGTGCAGTTCGAGAATAGCGGCGTGGTGGTGATTAGCGTGAAAATCGTGAATCACACGAATTCAGTCATTCCGGTGCAAGCGCAGTTCCTGCTCGATAACATGAACAGCGATCCGGACTCCTCCAATGACAATCCGTTCCTCATCACGCGCTACGGCTATATCCGCAATTGGCAGGACAATCCGCCCGGTCCCGTGCCGAGTTTTTATCTGGCCTTCGAGCACCCGCCGACGGATTCGGTGCTCGGCACCGTGGGCATCGGCTACGAGAACGATACGTTTCCGCCGCGCCCGCTGGGGTTGGTGCAGCCTGTCGCTCCCTCCTTTATAGAATTTGGGGACTGGCCCACGCAGGTGCAATACACCTGGGGACCGCCCGGCGGCGGCATTACACGCAATACATTCACCGATGAAGCAGCGCTCCTTATGGGGAACCCGCTGCTTGCCTCGTCCTATCTTGCAGGCGAAAGCGATAGCGTGACCGAAGTTTTTCGCACCGCGTATGGCGTACCGGAATGGTGTTACGATCATGGGCACTTGTTTGGCTTCGCCCTGTATCCCCATCATTTGTATTGGGATCCCGCTCAGCAAACGTACACCCCGAATCCCTTCAAAGTCGAAGCATTTCTGTTCCCGGTGGGCAACAATGGCGCGAGCAAGACGACGGTCCGCCAAACGATCGGGGACCCCATCCGCATCGTTAGCCCTCGCCCAACCGGATTAGCCAAAGATACGACCGAAGCCGAACGCATCCCCGGCATTTCTGCGGATGGCTTTGCCTATCTCGAGTGGGAAGATTCTGCCATTGTGCTACCGAATGGCTGCGCGGCATCGTTCCCAGTCGATGTCAATTTCCAGGTGCAGGCCGGCGCCGTCGATACGCCCATCTTTTATCAGCCCTGGGATTGCTCCATCACGGTGGACTGCCCCAACCCGGACACGATTCCTCCGCGGTACCAAAATTCCTTCGCCGGGTGCGACTCCATCCAGCATGACACGATTACCGTAGAAGACAATTACTTCTACGATTTGGGCCTGGACAGCATTAGCTATCGCTCGCCGGACATGACACCGGCACAATATCGCGTCACATTCGGTTCCCAATCGCCGTATCTTTGCACGAAGACTCCGGTAACGATTTTTGTTACGCAGGTGGATACGTTCCAGGGTGGACATGTTATCTTTACCTTCACGGATTGCGCGGGCAATGTGAGCCATGACACGATTTGCTTTACGGCGCACGCGGCTATTCCCGATTTGACAGCCCCCCAATTTTGGCTTACTACGCCGCTGGATTGCCATGATCAATGCACAGCGCTTACGGTAACCGATACCGATAAGAGCGCGACGAGTATCGATCAGGGCGTCGATTCTATCATAGTCGTTTCGAGTACCAATATGTCCGCCAGCGGGATTCCTCCGGGTGGAAAATACCCGGCTGGAACCCCGACGACGACGATTCATGCCTGCGTGACCGATTCGATGCAGGATGGAATAATCGTCTTCCTCGCTCGGGATACGGCCGGAAACAAGCGGCTCGATACCATTACTTACTGCACCACACCGGACACTACCCCACCCGTCCTTACGCATGGGGCGTTCAATCCGGCAACCGGGACTTGGCAGGTACATCTAACCGATTCCGGCGCCTGGGACCGCGGCATTGACTCTGTGTGGGTGGTAACGGCTTCGAATGTAACCATTACACCTTCGCCAATTCCGAATCCGATCGGCTGCAAGCCATCCTTCGATCTTGTCGTGCGGGTAACCGATACCACGCAGTGTGCTCAGGCCACTATTCGCGCGCAGGATTGTGCGGGAAATATCTCCACGCTCCTACAGCTTTCGTTTTCGAAAGGCGTAAAGCCCGTCATTACGGCTTCGAAAACAATCCTGTGCAGCGATACGGATGCTGCGGTACTCGATGCGGGCGGGCCTTATGGTGGCTATGAGTGGTCCACGGGCGACACCACACGAACCATTACCGTTCACAAAGCCGGAAGCTATACGGTAACGGTGGACGATGGTATTGGCTGCTCGGCTACGTCCGATCCGGTAACCATTACGCTTTCACCGGCAACGCCGAACATCGTTCCGGCCGGGCCGATCATACTGTGCGCACCGGATAGCGCAGAACTCGATGCTGGTGCCGGATTTAATTCCTATCAATGGTATAATGATGGCATGGTCCTGTCCGGCGAAACTTCGCAAACAATCTGGGCTCGCGCCACCGGCAAATACACGGTGCAGGTAACCAATGCTGCTGGATGCTCCGGAACTTCACCAGCGGTAAGTGTTACCATTAATCCGCTTCCTGCACAGCCCGTTATTACTTCCGCGAACGACACACTGGCTTCGACGACGGCTGCAACTTACCAATGGTCGCAGGATGGAACCCCGATTGCAGGCGCAACGGGGCAGACTTACGTGCCGCAAACGGGTGGCACGTTCACGGTCACCATCACCGATTCGAACGGATGCTCGAGCACCTCGGAGCCATTCTCGAATGCCGGTTCCACGGTCGTTGCGGTGCCTTCGATGGTCGTCGCAAAGGAATCGCAAAGTCTGACGATACCGCTCAGCATCCTGTCCTCCCAAAGCTTGCCTCAGGGGGTGAATCGTAGTTTCACGGCCGTGCTCCGATTCAACAAGACCATGCTCGTTCCACAGGACGGGTCCTTCGTCTCGAAACAAGTTCAGGGCAGCGACTTAGTGGTTACTTATACCGGATCCAGCAGCGTAACCCAGGGAGTGCTTTTGAACCTTCCATTTACCGCAGCGCTCGGCGACGATAGCTGCACCACTGTAACGATTGATTCCTTCCGATGGAGCACGCCGAATATTTCCATTACCAGGCAAAACGGGAACTTCTGCCTTACCGGCTTATGTACGCAGGGCGGCACCAGGCTCGTGAATCCGGAAGGAGCAGTCACGCTCAGCCAGCCGATTCCAAACCCCGCATTCAACAGCATCGAGATTGACTATAACCTTATCGAACAGGGCCATACCACCATCACGCTCTACGACGTGCTGGGCCATGAAGTAATGTCGCTGGTGGACGACGACCAGAAGCCCGGCGCGTATAGCGTCGTGGCGGACATTAGTTCTCTTCCGGCTGGGCGGTATATCTACACGCTCCGCACCCCAACGATTGTTGAATCTCAAAACCTGCAGATCCTCCGGTAACTAGTGACTTCGTTACAGCAAACATTCAGATTCGCTCTGCTCGCGACCGCCATTACGGTATGTGGCACGGCGCAAGCACAGTTGCATGTCCAAAATTCGCCAGACACTGCGTTACCCAAGCTTTCCAAAAGCACCTATGGCCTCTTTGGCGATGGGGCGTGGAACCTTCATCGCGCGAATTTCCAATCGCTGCCGGATATTCCGAACTGCTGCCCGCTCTTCGAAAACGGCTCCGGCCTCGGCGGACAATTTGGCGCCTTCTACGATTTCGATGCCTTTGGCGATGGACACCTCGGCGTGCGCGCCGGGATAGACCTGCTCGATGGAAAACTCGTGGCCGATGAGCCAATGACCATCGCCATCAATGGCTCGCTCGCGCAGGGAACGATCGAGCACTCGATCTCCTCCCAGTTCACTACCTGGATGCTGGAACCCTACTATGCGCTGGACCTGGGCGGCTTCCGGGCTATGCTGGGCATAGACGCCGGACTCGTCCAGCGATATGATTATAGTCAGGCGGAAACCATCGTGAATCCTTCGAACGAGGGAGTTTTCGTACCGGGAAACACGCGGACCCGGAACGTTTATTCCGGTACGATTCCGCAGGCCGAGCGATTCCGTCTTGGGATTGCAGCCGGAATTTCCTATGCGCTGCCGCTGAATTCCGAAGGAAGCCTGCACCTTACACCGGAAGTGCTGTTCGATTATGGCCTCACACCCATGGTCTCAGGATTGAATTGGTCTGTAAGCGCATTGCAGGGCGGAGTGAGCATTGGTTATACGCCAATGCACTATCCCTCGCTAGCACCCCCACCTCCTCCGCCCCCCCCTCCTCCACCACCACCGCCGGGCAAGCCAGCGCTCGATGTCGCAATCAAAGCATATAGCATCACCAGCAATGGCATTAAGGATTCGACCAACCTTTCCGTCTCCGTCGAGGAATATTATTCCACGACGCTTACACCGCTCCTGCCATTCGTCTTTTTTGGGCTGGACAGCGCAAACGTTCCGGACCGCTACCACGCACTAACGACGTATGACACTGGGAACTTCCAAATGCGCTATACGGACTCGACGAATAATGTGGTGGTCTATCACGATATTCTGAATATTATTGGACAGCGGATGCGGCGTCACCCGCACGCGCACCTTACCCTTACCGGCTGCATTTCGAACGATCCGGTCGAACAGGCGCATACCAATCTTGCCCTTTCGCGGGCCGATGCGGTCGCGATCTATTTGGAAAACGTGTGGGGCATTGCACCGCAGCGCATTCGGCTCACCGCTCGGGGATTACCGGAAAAGCCGTCCTCCCTTACGCAGGAAGACGGCAAGCAGGAAAATCGCCGCGTGGAGATTGCTTCCGATAACGACTCCATCTTAGCGCCGGTATTCCTGCAAGATACCACGCTCATCAGCGATCCGCCCCGGATGCAATTCGTACCGTACGTTCGCGCACAGGCCGGCGTCCAGCGATGGGACCTATACGTAACCACGAACGTCCTCACGCTGCACCATGAACATGGATCGGGAGAACCGAAAGGCTGGGATTGGGACCTGCGCGCCGTTTCGGCAAAGATACCTCGCACGGAAGATTCCCTCGAATACGGCCTCATCGTGGACGACTCGGCAGGCCAGGAAGTGACTGCCACCGGAACCATTCCGGTCCATCAGGTCACGATCAAGAAGAAGCGGGAAGAACGCCGTGCCGACACCATCATCGAGCGATATACGCTCGTATTATTCGATTTCGGTTCCTCGAAGATCGATCCGCAAAACCAGCGCGCAATCGACTACATTCGGCAGCAGATCACCCCTGGCACCATGGCCTATATCACGGGCTACGCGGACCGCACCGGTGAAGATGTGCTCAACCAGCACCTGACCGAAGACCGCGCGAATGCCGTGGCTGCTATGCTCGGAGCACCAAACGTGGAAGCCCGAGGGCTTGGCCATTCTGTCCTGCTCTTCGATAATAATATCCCGGAAGGCCGCTTCTACTCGCGCACGGTGAATATTGTGCTGGATAAGCCGATCAATGTGACTCCATAGAAGAAGACGACGTATCTTTCCTAACAGATTTGCTTAATGTATAAAGCGAGCGTTATAGATGATACTCCCAATTGAGCGCACCTCTCTTTCGCTCTCGAAGATCACTTCATACACCCCCACTGGAAGTGAGGAAAGGTTTAATTCCGCTAACCCATTCGCGTTGAGTGTGCCACATTCTACTTTACGCCCCAGCATGTCGTAAAGATAGATCATTCCGGTCTTACCGGGCACGCTAATGTTTAGGTATTCACTTGTTGGATTCGGATAAATCTCAGCTTCCATGTTTAGGTGACCCAAATCATCGACGGCTGATCCTGAGAAACTGCCTCGCAATAAGTATCCATCTCCAAGTGTCGGAAAATTCAAAAAAGCGGCTACGATGTGATTACCTGGTGTCATCGCAAGGCCGTAGGAAACTTGAAGATCCGCACTTCCACGCACAACAATGCTCGAGTCGTTTGCCCAAGTGATTCCTCTATCCGTACTAATTAGTATTCGATTGCCAGATTCCCCCGCTGCGATAATAGTATCGCGGTTTGGATCCGTCATGCACAGGACATTATTGACGCGGCTGATGGCAGTGTCCTCCCAAGTTTGTCCGCCATCGGATGTCCTTGCAATCAAGCCCCGAGACCCCACGGAATCCCAGATTGCTCCGAAAGCGAACATGAGCCCTCCCGTTCCAAAGGCGCAGTAGGCGAGTACATTGTGCTGCGGATCGTTAGTTCCCAGCAAGAAGATCGAAATACGCAAACGATGGTTGTCCCACCGTTTGCGCAACTCGCTGCAATATTTCGGTCCCTGCCAGTGAATACAAGCAGGGAATCAGCTGCCTGATCGATGATATCCTGCGAACTGTAATTACTACAGCCACCTGTCGTATCGGCTATTCCAGTGACGACCATCTCGTAATGCGCGTAGCCGTTAGCGTCGATGTAGCTGCGTTCACAATACTCAACGCAAACCACACAGCCATTGGTATCGAGATAGAAACAATATGGAGTGGGCGCGGGTGAGAAGAGAGGCATCGATGGCGCAATAATTGGAGCTGGACATTGCGCATAACTTATATTGACGCTAAAAATAAATACCAAAAGGGTTGCCTATAATTGTCCCCCCTCCCCCCAGAGTATATTTCGAATATCCAAACGGGAACTCAATTCGGCAAGGTGTTTGTGTCGCATAACGAAATCGGAATGTGCTGATTGCATATAGATAATACCCTTAGCAATCAGCGGTAAGTGAATCGCGGGCATCCTTTCTATCTGATGCTCGTAAATCAACCATCGCAAAAATGATACAAATCCATGTCAACATCCTGAATGCTTGCAAGAGGAAAGGCACTGTGTATGTGCATGTCCCTATTCTCAGTCAGAGCCTTACTCCGCCGCTCTCGCCCGCATCAAATCTTTCACTTCCTTGCGCATACCCTTGCCCTGGGACATTTTCTTGATCATTTTTTGCATTTCGGTAAATTGCTTGACTAAGCGATTTACTTCCTGTACGCTCGTTCCCGAACCTAAGGCGATACGCGCACGGCGCGGGCCGTTCAGGATGTGTGGGAACCGGCGTTCGTCTTTCGTCATCGAGTGAACAATGGCTTCCACGCGGGCCATTGCTTTATCGTCGAAGTTGGTATCGCCGAGCATAGAGGAATTCACGCCGGGTATCATCGCGAGCAGATCGCGCATCGAACCCATCTTCTTAATATGCCCAAGCTGGACCAGAAAATCATCGAAGGTAAATTCTGCTTTGCGGAGCTTCTCCTCGACCTTCGCCGCTTCCTCAGCGGAAATCTGAGCTTCAACGCGCTCGACGAGGGAAACCACGTCGCCCATGCCCAGAATGCGCGAGGCCATCCGGTCCGGATGAAACAGTTCCAGCGCATCCAACTTTTCGCCTGTAGAGACGAACTTGATCGGCTCGTTGACGACGGAACGAATCGAAAGCGCCGCGCCCCCGCGGGCATCGCCATCTAATTTTGTAAGCACTACGCCATCGAACGCGAGC
>JAKAIL010000153.1 GCA_021825235.1 Bacteroidota bacterium
CAGTCGTGCTTGGGCTTGCCCTTTTGAGTGCAGGCTGCACCAATAAATCGAATCCCGTCGCTCCCAGTACGCCGCCGTCGCAAGATACCTCCTTCGCTGGCAGCTATGGCTACGTATTGGACGGTTCCGCATTTAGCCGATCAAATGCCTTTTTGGGATCTTCGGCTTGGGCTTCCGTGGAACCGGGCGGCATCACCGGCGCGAACTCCGACACATCCTTCCTTTCCATTGCGCTCAACTATAATCAAGTCTCGCTTTCGAGCTTCCATACGCGTTCCGTTACCCTCCTGTTGCCATTTATCAAGCCAGGAACTGGAACGTATCCGATTACCGCGTGGGACGCACCGAACGGTGCGCAGGCATTCATTCTGGCGGATAGCTTTGAATACGATTGTTTAAATGGTGGCACGCTCACAATTACCAAATTTGACACAGTCAATAACCTTGTCTCGGGTACGTTCGCATTTACGGCGGTGCAAACAAAACCAAATGCGGACGCCACACAAGTCAAAACGGTCACCAATGGCTATTTTCACGATGTTGGAATTTACGTCGGCAGTTACGGCCAGGGAGCGATAACGGCATCCGCGAATGGAGTTCCCTTCGCCACCCATGCTGGCAGCAAACAACTTCTATCGGCATTTATGCAAGCAGGCTCGACGGTGTTGACGATCGAAGCCTTCGATTCTACGCTCTCGCAGTCGCTGCTGCTCTCCATTGACAATCCCGGGGTGGGAACGTTCCAGCTTCCGCAGTTGCAGAGCGTTCTTCCTACGCCCTCCTATTCCGGCCCCGATGGTACCATCTCTGGCGGAACCGGGACGCTAACGATTACTTCCTACAATCCGAGTACGCGACGATTCTCGGCAACCTTTCAATTCTCCGGCACCGACCAAACGACCGGCACAACGATACACGTCGCCTACGGCATCATCAACAATGTGCAGTGGTCGGTGCTTTAACGATCTGCACGCGTAATCCACCGCAGTTCCTGCCCAACCGCCTTGCTAAATCCCGCAAGGACTGTTTGGACCGGCTTCCCATTGGTAAAGGCGCAGGCAATAGCATAGAGCGAGCGGAGCGAAAATCGCGGCTCGTTCGAAATGGCATAAATCGGTTCCCACCGCTCCGGCTCGAATTTGGACTTGAAGAATTCGAGTCCTCCGAAATCGTAGAACCGCTTGCCATGTGCGCGTGCCCAGCGCAGCAGGAATCGGATGATAGCTGGCGGCGCTTCTGCCAGATATCCACCGAATGGAATGAGCGGCGAAAGCCCCAATGTGAGATATTCGAATTTATCTTCCCATAATTTTTCTGCTGCCGTATGGAGCATAAGTTCTACCGTCCCGTTCGGAGCATGATGGCCACGCACAAATTGCTCGACGAGCCAGCCGTGCCGCTCCGGGACTGGCGAGATGTTCAAAAACCCGCGAACTACATCATGCTGCTTTGCCACAAAGATGCGCCGGTCTTCCAAATTCGAAAGCGTTTCCGGTTCGACTAAAAAATGCAGGCTCGGCAGACCGCGTGTGGAAAGCCATTCTACCAGGACTTTACGCAGTTCCGGATTATTGGTCGCTTGTGCGGCGCTCCACTCCTCTACTCGCACATGCTTATTCCACGCCCGGTGCAATTGCGAACGCAGCGAGGGCTTTGCGTGCATCTTGTGTACAAGCTCTCCGGGTTCCCAAACCGGCTGGGCTCCTAATAGCAGCGTGGAATACCCGGGATTTCCCCCGATAACGCTTTCCAAATGAGCTTCGCTGGCAAAATAACACACGCCCAGACCTTGCTTTCGAGACGCTGCTTCAAATTCTGCGACAACATCCTTGAGCCTGGCATACTCGCAGACGGGCGCGCCGGCCACGATGCGCGTGCCCGCATATTCCACATATCCAACGAAGGCTTCTTGCTGCGCGCTGAACCAATACCGAAACCCCGGATTCACGAGCTGGTAGCACGTCGAGTTCCAGCCATGCCGCAGGATGAGTTCGCGGACGCGAGGAAGGTCGGTAGTCACTCAAACTCAACGCAGAGTGTGGCTTAAATGGTCACATTTCCAAGAGATGCTAAGAACCGATCATCGTCTGGAGAAATAAGAATTGGCCGTGAGACAGTCGAGTCTATCAGGATAAGATTTTTGCCATTGCGAGCCAGGACAAAGCCAAACGCCCGATTCGGGAACCAGTAGTAGCCATAATAGCCGAAGAGACCGCCTATTCCGAACACCCGAAGGCTGGGCATGCGTTTGACTAAGGTAACTTTTGAAATACTGGAGAGTGGGATTTCCTTGGTCATGAAGGGGCGCAGAATTCGCAGCTTGCCATCTTCAATCGCATAACCGTATGGAATAACTGCATACGAATATGCCAAAAGAATGAAAAGGAGCACGACGATAAAAATATGGTGAGTTACCGTCTGACCATCTTCAATCCTGGGTACCAGACTAATCATTTCGGTGACAAAGAACACAAGAACAGCCGCAGTTACAATCCAGGCGAAGGTGTCCATCGATGTGCGCGATTGAATTCGTTCGCCGCTCTTTCGAAAGCTTTCGTGGGTCATGACATATTATTTCGATAAGTCTTCTAACGGTTTTATGGACGGGCCAGGCCCGATCGTCCACCCTTGTGAGGTATTGCATCGACAAGAGAACGCAATGCATGGGTCACGTCTTCCGGAGTCGGAAAAATTTTCGAGAGTTCGCGGTCGAGCAACACAGCCGTCTGTTCTTTCTTCACCTTTGCAAACCGGTTTGGTCGAGCGTGGGAATAATCCACGTCATAATGAGAACGCAGATCGCGATCCACTTCACGTTTTTTTTTGGTATGCTTTGCTTTGCTCATAAGGCACTTTGCTTCTTCCAGTTCAGTGCTGCTTTATTCGGATCCCATTCGAATCTCACGAAACCTCAACGGTAGAAGCTTCAAACTTAGTTCTTCTCACAAGCCTCGCGCATTCGATACAATCGCCTGACAATGGCAATCTGTCCCCCGTGCCAGGCATCGTGGCGGACGATGCCACGTACCAGATCGACGATGCTATTTCCCCAATGAAGCTCATCGTCCAACTCATGCTCGGAAAGATTCGCGATAACATGGCGTAGTTCGTCGCGAGTTTGTTTGAGATCAGCGATTGCTGCGGAAAGAGACGATGGAACTTGCTCGATCTCAGGCGGTGCGCCGGGCCGTAGCTCGATCGCCGCTTTATACATCCGATAGCAGGCCGCAAGATGCGTGACATACCACAGGACCGTTCCCGGCAGCGGAAGGCCTGCCTCGCTCACTTCCTCCGAAAAAGCGGGGTGCTGGAATACAGCCTCTTCTTCGCTTACGCCTTCGAGCGCCGACATAATTGATTCCCACGGGCGGTCCCATGCTGCATCGAAGGCAGCGAGGAGTTCGGATTTCTGCATCATGGGTCTTCGAACAACATAACCTCCCAAGGTTGTTTCGAAGCTTCGTCGCCTGTGATGCGGATTTGGAACCAATCGCCGCACCGCCTGTTGCACTGCGGGTATGGACCGCATTCAATTCGATACCCGAGTGGAAGAACCCGGAATCCTCCGAATCCCGGAACCCTACGCCCACGAACTTGGGAAAGGAAAGAACGTTCGCGTAACCGTCGTCGAGGAACCCCGGGAAAACGGCACCGTGAAGTTCCTGCGCGAACATCCTCTCCATGCTCCCGGCTTTAAGCCCATGAAACGTGAGGATCTCTACGACCGCCCGTGATCTTTATTGACTCTCGTGATCTTTATTGACTCTAACGTCTGGCTCTATGCTGTTTCCGACGAACCGAACGCCGGGAAACGGCAAAAGGCAATCCGGCTTCTGCAGGAGGCGAATATTTGCATCAGTTCGCAAGTCATCAATGAAGTACTTGCCAACATCCTAAAGAAGCGTATCGGTACAGAGGAATACGCTTCCGAGTTGCTGGAACACATGTATGCCGATTATATGGTCCTCAAATTTTGCACGACGATATCCGAACTGCTGGGGAATTGCGTCGGGAGTACCAATTATCCTTATTGGGATAGCCTAATCGTGGCAACCGCGCTGCGCTCGAATGCAGACACGCTCTATTCAGAAGATATGCAGGATGGACTTAACGTGCGGAACCGATTGATTATCAAGAACCCATTCCAATAAAGAGCGTTCAATAGCCTTCCGAACATCAAATGACATAGAGGGTATGAAACTCCCATGCAGCATCGAAGGCAGCGAGGAGTTCGTATTTTTGAGTCATGATTGCGAACGTGCATCATGTGAGTGATTGTTTTAAAGGATTATGCTGGGACGATTAGAAAAAGTTGAACTGAGAAAGGAATGGCCGGACGAAGCAAGGGATTTTACACCTTGGCTTGCGCAAGAGCAGAATATCGTTTTGCTGGGCGAAGCGATTGGTCTTGAGCTTGAGGTGCGAGGAACAGAACAAGCTGTTGGTCCATTCAGGGCTGATATTGTTTGTCGAGTGGTTGGGTATTCTTCCGACGAAGACGACAACGATTCACTGTTGCTTATCGAGAATCAATTCGGTAACAGCGATCATGACCATTTAGGAAAGCTTTTAACCTATGCTTCGGGCTTGGATACCGTTACTGTTGTTTGGGTATCTGAAACCATCACCGATGAACATCGCACGGCTCTTGACTGGTTGAATAAGATTACCGACGAACGCTTCAATTTCTTCGGGCTTGAGATTGAACTATGGAAAATTGGTGAATCACCAGTAGCTCCAAAATTCAACATCGTTTCACAACCCAACGACTGGGCACGTCGGGTTGCTGAAAGTGCCCGAAGGGGTGCAGATTTGTCTGAGTTGCAACTCATTCAACTCGAGTATTGGTCAAGTTTCGCTTCCTATCTCAAAGAATCGGGATCGCAATTGAGGATAAGGAAACCCCAGCCTCAACAGTGGATGGATTTTTCACTTGGGAAAACCGGGATTTCGCTTTCCGCAGTCATGTCAAGTTGGAACTCAATATCTAACCGATATGATGGTGGCGAGATACGGGCAGCATTTTATATCGGGACCAAGAATGCAAAGCAAATTTTTGAGATCTTAGCTAATCGCAAAGCTGAGTTTGAGAAAGCTGCTGGCGAACCACTTGATTGGTTCAATCCCGAAAATAAACTGAGTGCTCAAGTCCGACTACGACGGAGTGCGGATGTGCTGAACAGAGATGATTGGCAATCTGAGCATGAATGGCTTAAACTGAAGCTCGAAAAATTACAAACGGTCTTCGGTCCTATGATTAAGGATTTGCCTTGATTTTCGGGACTTTTCACCCCCGATTTTGCGCTCTAAAAATGTGCGGAGAAGCTTGATATTTCAAGGGGATTCGCATGTTTAGCGGCTCGCCGGGCGCGGTAGAATTTTATAAGAAGTCTCTCCGAACTAACTCCCCCTCCCTCGCATTTTGTAGCACATGAAAACGAAAGTACGTTCATCTCGGCGCGCATCCGCTAGGCACAAGATAGGACGAGCGGTTGCCAATGCAAGGCGCGAACGCCAGACTCGAAAAGCCGAGACACCATATGATCGCGTTAAACATCTGCTTGGCGTACTGAAGGACCTACCTTCCGACCTCTCTTCAAATCCCAAATATCTTGAAGGTTTTGGCGAGTGACGCCTACCCTGATACTCGACACCGGTCCAATCGTTGCCGCACTGAATCCGAACGATTCGTTTCACGGCTGGGCGGTTAACGCTATTCGGGGAGCTTCCACCAGATTCTTGACCTGTGAGGCGGTGTTAGCCGAAGCTGCATATTTCCTTTCCCACGCTCGGTTCGGCATTAGCACGCTGCTCGTTTTGTGAATGCAGCTCCGGTAGAAGTGCCATTCCGTTATGTGGAGAACCGTACGGAAATTCGAATGCTCATTGCGAGCTACGCCGACGTTCCAATGTCATTTGCCGATGCCTGCCTTCTTAGGCTGTCAGAACTTTATCCCAATGCTCCCATCCTCACTCTCGACTCCGATTTCCTGGTCTATCGCCGGAATAAGAGCGAGGCATTGCCAGTAATTCTTCCGCCAAGCCGTTTATCGCGAAAATGACATTTCAATCGGTCGTTTTCCGGGACTTTTCACCCCCTTTTTCGTGTTGTAGGAACGTGCGGAAAAGCTTGATATTTCAATGGGATTCGCATGTTTAGCGGCTCGCCGGGCGCGGTTAGATTTGGTACTCGAAACGGCCCCGTTTCGAGGTAGATTTTAAGCAATATTTTTCGGTTTAGGAATGCACGTTTATGGGTCGGGGTACCGACTGCTCCGGCGGGCATTAAAAGTTATTCATAATTCTAAAAAGCCTTGACATGCCGACTGAAATTTGTTTATATTAGCATGTGATGTTATAGGCACCTATGGAAAATGATGGATAATCTTAGGAAGCACTCAAAAATGAAAAGTGGCAGAATTCGAACAAAAAAAGCCATTATTCATGAAAACCAAACGCAAAAGAGAGTATTTTCCCGAAGCGATCAAATCGGCATCTCCGGTAAGCCGCATTCATTTTTATTTCGATAGATAACCATCACAGAATTTTTTAGAACTCCTTAATGGCAGAACACCAGGAATATAGCGCAGAAGATATTCAAATTTTGAAGGGCCTCGAGGCCGTTCGCAAACGCCCCGCGATGTACATCGGCGATGTATCCTCGCGCGGGTTGCACCACTTGGTCTATGAGATCGTCGATAACTCGATTGACGAAGTCCTCGCGGGTTACGCGAGCGAAATCAATATCGTGCTCAGAATGGATGGCTCCGTCGAGGTGCGCGATAACGGCCGCGGAATTCCCACCGGTATCCATCCCGGCGAAGGCGTGAGCGCGTTGCAGGTTGTCATGACGGTGCTGCACGCCGGCGGAAAATTCGATAAGAACGTCTATAAGGTTTCGGGTGGACTGCACGGCGTCGGCGCGTCGGTGGTGAATGCGCTTTCTGAATGGTGCGAAGTGGAAGTGCACCAGGACGGCAAAGTCTTTTACCAGAAATACGAACGTGGCGAACCGGTGGCCGATGTAAAGGTTACCGGCAAAGCGAAGGACACTGGAACAATCACGCGCTGGAAGCCGGACCAGGAGATTTTCAAGCAGTCCATCCAAATGCGCATGGACGTCCTCCGTGAGCGGATGCTGGAGCTTTCATTCCTTAATCCGCAGGTCACGATTACACTGAAAGACGAGCGGACGAAGGAGGACGAGACCTTCCATGCCAAAGGCGGCATCAAGGACTTTGTAAAGCATGTGGACCGCACCAAGATTTCGCTCCACAAGCCCGTCTATATCTCCGGTGAGAAGGACGCCACGCCGGTCGAGATATGCTTCGAATACAACGATGGCTTCAACGAGAACCTGTTCTCATACGTCAACAATATCAATACGGTCGAGGGCGGTTCGCACGTAGCGGGCTTCAAGGCTGCGCTCACGCGCACGATGAATAATTATGCGCAGAAGAATAATCTTGTAAAGTCCGACAAAATCTCGCTGACTGGTGATGATTTTCGTGAGGGTCTCACCGTCATTATTTCCGTAAAAGTTCCGGAACCACAGTTCGAAGGGCAGACGAAAACGAAGCTTGGAAATTCGGAGGTAAAAGGCATTGTCGAAAGCATCATGAACGAGCAGCTTTCGCAATTCCTGGAGGAGAATCCGCCGATTGGTAAACGCATCGTCGAGAAGGTGGTCCGCGCCGCCGAGGCCCGCGAAGCTGCCCGCAAAGCCCGCGATATTGTGCGCCGGAAGAATGCGCTCGAAAATTCCGCCCTTCCCGGCAAGCTCGCCGATTGCTCCATTAACGATCCCGAGCATTGCGAGATCTATCTTGTGGAGGGTGATTCCGCCGGTGGCTCCGCCAAGCAGGGACGTGACAGAAGGTTCCAGGCGATTCTTCCACTCAAAGGAAAAATCCTGAATGTGCAGAAAGCACGACTTCATAAGATGCTGGAGAATGATGAGATCCGCAACATCTTCACCGCGCTGGGTGTCGGACTTGGCGAACAGCAGGACCTAACAAAGCTCCGCTATGGCAAGATCATCCTCATGGCCGATGCCGATGTCGATGGCGCGCACATCCGCACGCTTATCCTGACGCTCTTCTACAATCACATGAAGGACCTGATCGAGGCCGGGCATATCTATATCGCCCAGCCGCCGCTCTACAAAGTCAAGAAAGGCAAGCAGGAACATTACGCGTACAACGACGAGGAGAGAGACGAAATTTTGAAGCGCCTCAAATCCGGCAAGAAGGAAGACGACGAAGTCGTGGAAGTTGGCGATGGCGATATGGTGGACGGCGCCGCCGTGCTCGACGGCCAGCCACTGAAGGGAATTGTTTTGAGCCGCTTCAAAGGCCTGGGCGAAATGAATCCCGACCAGCTATGGTCCACCACGATGAACCCGGAAACACGCACGCTGCTGCAGGTCCGCATCGAGGATGCCTACCAGGCAGCCAACATGTTCGAGACCCTCATGGGCGATGCCGTGGAACCTCGCCGCGAGTTCATCGAAAAGAACGCGACGTACGTGAGGAATTTGGATGTGTAAATTAGGCTACCAAACTTTGGGAACGCGATCATTGCAACCGAAAAGCTTCGGCAATACTGCTTTAGTGTTGATCACGAAGTTGGGAAACACAAAGCCTATCTTTTTTCCAAATTATGGGGATTTTCGCAGAGCAACAGCAAAGAATTCGAATCGCTTTTGAGAACGATAATCGAGCACGAGGAAGTAGCGTTTTCCAAACCAAATGAGTACGCTATATTACATCGACTCAACGGTATCGCGGCCACAAAAATCTTTCCGGATTCGGACAATTTGGATAATTCGATCAACTGAGAATTTTCCCCGGTTTGTAAGCTGTTACATTAAGCGCAGGCTTCGTAAGGATTAAATATGAACAAGAGTATCAAAGAGCTGGACGTGACAGCATTGTTGGAAGATATACCGTCCGAGCATTTATCCCGAGGTGATGTTGGCACTATTGTTGACGATTCCGGCTCGGGATTTTACCTTGTCGAATTCTCCGATAAGTTGGGCCAGACCTATGCACTCCCCGCACTGCGTCCGTAGCAATTTTTAGTGCTACATCACATTGAATTGGCGGAGGATCCGCTGTGATGAAGCCATAAGCGAGAACCACAATTGTAATGCCTGTTTTTAGTTCCTCGATCCCCATTCTCCGCATCTTCTCCCTTGACAAGGCGAAGGAGTTCTATCTGGACTTCTTGGGATTTGCAGCCGATTGGGAACATAAGCTTGAGCCTGACTCGCCGGTGTATACGCAGGTCTCGCGCGGCCCGCTCGTCTTGCACCTGAGCGAGCACCACGGCGATGGCGTACCCGGAACTGCCATCTTTATTCCGATGGAGGGCATCGAGGAATTCCAGCGCGAACTGGCGGCAAAGCACTACGGATACATGAGCCCAAACATCCTGGACCAGGACTGGGGCATGCGGGAACTGCACCTGATCGATCCATTCGGGAATCGTCTCCGATTTGCAGAGCGGAAGAACCCATCCGGAAGCAAATAACAATTTTGGACTTTCAGGAACTTCGTAAAAGCTACTCGCTGTTCACACACTATATGATCACCGGGAATACTCGTCAGCATCATCATCACCACGCAAAATGCGGCTGGTGAGAGTTGAGCTTATTCCATAAGTTTCATAGCGCCGGCCAAGTGCCGGCGCTGCTGTTTCAGACCGCTTTTTCGCAGCCCCGGCACGCATCGGCAACGATGCTTCCGGCCAATTAATGACTGCGAAAATGACACCACAACTGAATCCATTACGGCTGGCCCTGCCCAAGGGCCGCATGCAGGAGGGCGTGTTTCGCCTCCTTGCCGACGCCGGCATCCGGCTGCAGCAAGGAAGCCGAGGCTACCGGCCCAGCATATCGCTCCCCAGCTTCGAGGTAAAGATCCTGAAG
>JAKAIL010000154.1 GCA_021825235.1 Bacteroidota bacterium
ATAATCTCCATGGTGTTGCGACGGGATTCCAGGAGCACCCCTGGTATCGCACGAGCGATGGGGGCCGCACCTGGATTGAACTACCCAGCGACACAACAGAAACGTGGGGTATCTATGGAGTAACCGGTACGCCCTGGTTTTTCACTGCGGGGGAGGGGGATGGGCGCCGCGCGGAACCTTCCACGTTCAAATTTTCCTCCGATTATGGCACTACCTGGACAACTCTTCCATATAACCTTCCCTATCGCACGACCGGCGATATCGCCGGCCATGACTTTCTGCTCTATGTTCAGATGAATTCGTTCGATGGAAAGGTTCCTGGCCTTTGGCGATCGAAAGACACTGGCAAAACCTGGGTTCCGGTCGGTGGTCCGGTAAATAAAGGAGATACTCGCTTTATCGTACTGGGATGTCGCGGCGAAGTAATTTATGCCTTTGACACAGCGGGCAACGTTTGGAAAACGACCGACGGTGGCGATGGCTCGATGCCGCAATTTGCTCTGGAATCCAAAGCGATTTTCGTTGATTCCATCGATGCCTGCCATCCGCGGGATACGACCGTCTCCATCCGGAATTTAGGATGCGATACCATTGATGTTACCAGTGCCTCAACACCGGCTACGCCACCGCTTACAATTTTGGATCCCGCCACTGGCCAGCCGCCCGCTTATCCGATTGTCGTTCTGCCCGATTCCAGCGCATCGTTTACGCTTGAACTTCAAGCGGTTTCCGTCGGAGCCTATCAAAGCGATGTGGTGCTCCATCTTCTGCGCCAAGGCGTGTCAAGTTACGATACGATTGCGGTTACTTCAGCACTCCGCTTTATGGATCCGGTGCGGAGTGTTTCTTCCGGTCTCCAATTCGACTCGACCTCGCTTTGCTCCACGAATGATACGGACATTAGTATCGCCGATAGTAGTTGCTTTAGTATCTATATCGTCAATTGCCGGTTAAAATATGGGACCAATTATATTCTCGATACCGCCTGGGCGAATGATTCGATCGGCGCGTATTCGAGCAAAAAGTTTTCGATTCGTTTTGCTCCCTCTGCAAAGGGACGCTTAACCGATTCGCTCATTGTAAATCTTGGTGTCTTTGACCGGCCGGAACGCGTAAGCATTCCGCTTAGCGGAGTTGCGAAAGCCAATAATCCGCTCCTTGTTATGATGGACGCTGTTGGCGATACGCTGCCGAGCGTTATCAATTTCGATACAATGACACGGTGTCAGGACTCGAATTATGCCTTTACAGTCCGTGAAGAAGGGTGCGATTCGCTCTACGTCGCGTTGGATTGGCTGGATTCTACGATGACGGAATCGCCGCCCGTGTCCGAATTTAACTGGACTTCCCTGAAGCCGGTGTGGCTTACGCAAGATGGAACGCCTACCAATGCAAACATCGGAGTGATTCCGACCTCTGCTCAAGGTAGTTATCAAGGCTATTTACGCATAACGGATAGTATTAAAGACGCGGCTTCTAAGACAGTGCAAATCATTCCATACCGTGTGTTTATAAAACCGGGGTCGCGCATTCTTTCGGTCGATAGCTCGACTCGGGTTTTCGACACCATGGCCTTCTGCGATACCCGCGATACGGTCATCACCATTCGTAATGATGGCTGCGATACGTTGCACATTTCGAAGCTGTATCTTTCCACTTCAAATTATTTCTTTTCTTCTGCTCTCAAGACACCGCTTAAAATTTTACCGTATGATTCGTTAGCCGATACACTCCATTATGTTCCAACGATAAGCGGCCAGGCGTTGGATACGATTACGATCGTTACCTCCGATTCCATTATCACGCGTCACATCCCCATCGTGGGATATGCTACACCAACGGATACGGTCCGATTTCGGCCCATCGCAAATGAACAAAACGTAAAACCGGGAGATACGCCAACGGTGGTCATTATGCCCAACGGAGCATTTATGCGCAAGGGGCTTTCAAATATCCTCCTTACGATTGCCTATAACAGCGATGTTATAACCCCCTTCAATACTTCAGCCGCCACAACGGGTGTTCGTGGTGCCGGGGCACCGTTCTTCAATAGTCCGCTCCCTATTGGCGGGAAAGTTACCTATTTGCCGATTACGATTGCGGGATCGGGTCTCACGTTCGATTCGACGACCGAACTTCTCCGAATGCAATTTCTTGTTACGCTCTCGGATTCCAGCCACACGGATTTCCGGATTGCACGCATCCAATTGAATAATGGCGACCCCGTCTTTACTAAATGTGCTCTCGGAGGTATTGCCGATACCGCGACAGTTGGGCTCGATTTTGTCTGCGGCGACAGCATTATGTACAATTTTCTCCGAGGGGCACAGTGGGGACCGAGTTCCGGCATTGCTCCGGGGGATGGCAGCGCCTATCCAAATCCGGTGCAACGTGGACAGGCGTTAATCATTCCCTTCAGAACACTGCGGAATGTAAGTGTAAGGCTCACCATCGTGGATGCGAAAGGCTCATGTGTATACTCTGGCGAGGCATCTATTACTCGCGCAGGCTCGGAAGAATTCGTTGTGCCTTCGCTTTTGCTTTCGAGCGGATCTTACCATTACACACTGGATCCGATTGGCGCTATCGGTCCAGTCATATCCGGGGATTTTATCGTCACAAAATAGTCATTGTTCGGCATTACGCACGGCTGCCAGAATAGCGGCTTCACTACCGGCTCCGACCGCATACGTTTTGATTCGACCGTTGGGAGTAATAAAATAGGACTGCGGGATTTCGGCGGGATTCCAAAGCCAATACTGCTCGTACAGGCGAGACAGGGAATCCACTGCAATTTGGTAGTGAATTCCATTGCTTTGGATGTAATTCGATACGGTTGAGAACGGATTACACTGATCGATTGCCACGCCAATCACAAAAATCGAATCGCCGAGTTGATTGGCAACATTCTGAATGGCAGGCATCTCCGCCTTACAGGGTCCGCACCAAGTTGCCCAGAAATTGAGGAGCACCACCTGTCCCTTGTGACCGCTCAGGGAATCGAGGGAGCCATCGCTACGGTGCCAGCGAAAATCCGGAGCATAAGCATCGTTCAAACTGGATCGAGCAGAATCAACCGGCCAGACTATGGTTGAGATATTCCCGCTAACTTGTTGCTGGTACGTGAAGTTACAGGCGCTTGGTGCGTTGCCGCACGAAGCGATTTGGAGCACTCCGAAGAGGGCCAGGCCTACCATGAAAGCTTCCAGTGTGCGACGTTGTGCCATTGCTTATAAGAATAACTCCGTTCGCAGGATTTCGTTACCATTCCAACGCTAATCTTTTGCTTTAAGAATTCAGCTTTCGCGCCACTCTGATCCACTTGAAGGCTCGAACAGGCACGAGAATGGTGGACTTTATGCCACCGGGAATATGAGATTGATAACTTCTCAACTATGGTTTCTTGCTGGCGGCCTCGTGCTTGCAATGGGGTGCGCTCCTGCTATAAGCCACGTGCGGGCACTCGAGGAAAGCCCGCATATTATCGTTCACGATGCCAGTTGGAAGCAGGTTTCGGTTGCTATTGCTGCGTATAATCTTGCGCGGGGAAGGAAACTCGACCTCGTTCGTCCGAATGAACTGGTGCTCTACAGGGCTAAGCAGGCACCTGACGGATCGGAGCAAGTTACCAGCAAGACGGTGTACGATTACCTCTTCATGCCGGACAGCGTACTCATCACCAGCCACTTATATCGGACAAACGATCTCGACGATACGAATGCCGTAGAAGCAGAGGATTCAGCAACCTACTTTGCCGAGCAACAGGAGTTAAGCGCGATCGCAAAAGCGATTGGAAAGCCCGCGGACGAAGGTGAAATCGCCGAGCCTCTCCCGACACATTAAGGTAAGTAATTAGGTAGTGCAACCGCCATTGCATGAATGGTTGTTTCACCACCCATGCAAAAACGCCATTTGTGGTTCGCCGCCCTTTTTATCTCATTTTCGGTTTCACTCTATGCCCGGACTTCCGGTCCGCGTGTACTTCTTGTGGACGCCCACCCCGACGATGAAACCGCCTACGCTGCCACCGTTTATAAGATCCATCACGATCTGCATGGGACCATAGACCTGGTAGTCATCACCGATGGGCAGGGAGGATATAAGTATTCCACCCTCGCCGAACCGTACTATCACTTGAAACTGACCCAGGAGAAGATTGGCCGGAAATATCTTCCGGAAATTCGCAAGGAAGAGATGGAGCGAGCAGGGAGGGATATCGGCCTTCACCATATTTATTTCCTCATGCAGCGGGATAACCGCTATACGCTGAATCCCTACGAAGTGCTTGATAGCAACTGGAATATTCCCTATGTGAAATCGCGGTTGCGACAAATCCTCATTAAGGGGCATTACGATTTCGCATTCATGTTATTGCCAACGCCAACAACGCATGGCCACCACAAAGCGGCCGCTATTCTGACGCTCTCGGTAATTGACAGCCTTCCACCCGGGGTGCCACATCCCATCGCGCTGGGTGGAGATGTAATCGAGAAAGGGAAGCAACCGGTACACTTTACGGAACTTGCAGGATTTCCAATCACGCGCGTTAGTGATGGCCTGCCATCGTATTCCTTTGACCGCGACCAGAGTTTCGGGTTCCATCACGCGCTCAATTACAAGATCATCGTGGACTGGGATATTGCGGAACACAAATCGCAGGGTACGATGCAACTCGCCATGGACAAAGGGGATCTCGAAGAATTCTATTATTTCGATGTTAATCCTCCCGGCGGCCGAGCAAAAGCAAAAGCCCTCTTCGATAAGCTTGCCATAAACTATTATCCGGAACTGACCTATCCGGGCATAAAGTGACCGTCGAAAACCGCCGGCTGATCCAGGGGCTGGGGCTGAAAGAGGCCACAGCCCTCAATATGATCGACATGGTCGGCATCGGGCCATTCGTTACTATGGCCCTGGTGATTGACATTATGAGTGGGCCGCAATGCATTATTGCGTGGGCTCTGGGAGCTATCCTCGCCGGACTGGACGGCATGGTATGGTCCGAACTTGGTGCCCGCTGGCCGGAAGCGGGCGGAAGTTTTGTGTTCCTTCGAAAGCTGTTCGGTGAAACGTCGTGGGGTAAACTCTTCTCGTTCCTTTTTATCTGGCAAACTATTTTTCAGGCTCCGCTCGTCATTGCCTCCGGCTCACTCGGATTTGCACAACATGTTGAATATTTGGTGCCGCTTACTCCGCTTGCGCGGCGTGCTATATCCGGTGCGCTCGTCGTAGTCCTCACGTTCTTGCTCTACCGGCGCATTACTACAGCCGGGCGCATCTCCATGATACTTTGGGGAGTTCTCATGGTTACCATAGCCTGGATTCTTTTCGCGGGAGCGACCCACTTTCACCCCAGCCTGGCGTTTACCTACCCCAAAGATGCCTGGTCGTTTTCGCCACTCTTTTTCGTTGTGTTGGGGCAGGCTACCGGCAAATCGGTATATAGCTATCTGGGATATTACAATGTCTGCCAGCTTGGCTCGGAGATAAAAGATCCAGAACGGAATATTCCGCGCAGCATGTTCCTTTCGATAACGGGTATAGGAGCAATCTATCTTGCGATGCAGCTCAGCATTTTGGGAACAATGCCGTGGCAAACCGCGAGGCATTCCAATTTTATCTTCAGCGAATTTTTCGAGAATATCTATGGGCACGATGCCGCCGTTGTTGGAACGGTGCTTATTCTGATCATTGCTCTGGCCTCTCTTTTTTCTGCATTGCTGGGATATTCGCGCGTGCCGTATGCCGCCGCAAAGCATGGCCAATTCTTTGCAATCTTTGGTCGGGTCCATCCGAAAAAGCGGTTCCCGCACGTGTCCTTGCTGGTGCTGGCAGCATTGGCCTTTATCTTCAGCGTGTTCTTCGACCGCATGAGCGATGTGATCAGCGCCATCCTCGCCATGCGTATTCTGATTCAGTTCATCGGGCAAACGGTTGGTCTCATTCTTTGGCACCGCGATCGAAGGCGCGTAGCCGAGCTTCCGTATAGGATGCCAGTTTTTCCGATCCCGGCGATTATTTCCATCCTGGTGTGGCTCTTTGTTTTTTACTTTACAGGGATTACATTCATCATCAGTGCGCTGGGTGTCATTGCAATTGGGGCGATTGTGTATTTCATTTGGGCGCGGGTGAGACGTGAATGGCCCTGGAATGAAGCGGCTCCGGCGATGGTCAAAATTTAGTCCCCTGGCATGGTGAACGAATTTGCGGCGTTTTGCTTAATTAACACGATGCTTAATCCAAAACGCTCGGCATGAAGCTTCGCCGAATTATTTCTTTATCGATTGCTGTGCTCGCCGGTTCGAGCACGGTGCATGCCTTTCAGATTTCGAAGCAGTCCATGCCTTCGGCCAAACCTGCAATCACCCAGTCGCCGGTAGTTATTTCGAAGCAGGCTCCCGGACATGCGGTATTGCAGCCGGCAGTAGCATACCATGTAAATTTCCAGCGCCAATCCAAAAGGCACAAGCCGATCATCCATCGCTTCACCTTTGGCGGTCGGAACACGTCAATCGTTCGATCCCATACCACTTCGGTTACTTCGCATGGCGGCAGTATTAGCCTTGCGTTCGATATTGGCCGGCCAACGATTACCGCCTCGAAGGTAACGGTGAAAAACGCTCCATCCGGAATGGCCTTTTCACAAGTAAGCTGGCCATTGCTTTCGCGGCAAATGCCGAGCGGGGTTACGCTTATTCCATCGGAAGGAGGCGGGCCGGACTATCCGGAGTTAACGGTAACCTTTGCAATTCCTGCCACTGCCACGAATATCGCACCCGTTATATCGCAAGTACGTACAGCACCGCTTGGTGGGATTCATTTTCTGCCCTCGGAACAAGAGGTGAAGGGCGCTCTCACGAGAAGTTATGACCCGAAGCTCTATTCAGTGGAACCGAAGGTTGAAGCATACAAGCCCGAAACGTTTCGTTCGCTCCGTATGGTCACGCTCCGCGTGCCACTTGTCCGGAGTGGGGGAACGGAAGCGTTGGAGTCGTTTACGGTCGGGATTACTTATACAACCAGTGGTGCCCAACAGCAGGGCACTGTTCGCGATCCCTTGTTTACGGACATTAATCGCCAGCTTGTTGCGAATCCTTATGATGTCGGAAGGTTTGCGGTGCCGCTTCGGATGCCCCGCGCTCAAACGGCAGTACACGGCGGAAAGGGCTTTCATACGCAGTCCATGACTTCCGGATTCGATAGCGTCACCAATTGGATCGATCCGAGCGCGCCCTATATCCGGCTTGCCGTTACGCGCGACGGGCTCTATCGCGTCACGGCCAGCCAGCTTAATTTCCCAAACGCCGGATTGACACTCGCTTCCGCCGGCTGGAACCCGAAAAACCTCCGATGCATCAACCATGGAAAAGAAATCCCCATCTGGATCGATACCGATGCGAGTGGAAATATCGCGGCGATAGAGTTTTATGGGCAACGCTTGAGAGGTTTTCCACTGCCAAGCATTTATAATATTACCTATCCTGAGCACCCTCTTCCGCAATACTATAACGTTGCCACGGATACGAATGTCTATTGGCTTACGAGTTCAAATGTCACCGCAGGAGCGCCTTTACGATATAAATTACGCGCTCCAAATCTGATTGGAGCGCCGGTTCTTTCTTCCGGTATCGTCACCCTTCATCACGAGCAGGATCATAATTATTATACAGGAGATGCAATACAAGACGAGACGGTATCATTACAAATGACGGAATACGTTCCTGGTGAACGATTTTACTGGATGACATTGCATGGACTTCTGGACGATTCAACAAAATCGCATTTTGTTGATACCTTTTATATTCCGAAGTTGCCAGCAGATACTGTTGGCAAGGTTGCATCGGTCGAGTTTCTCTTTCGAGGAATGTCGGATGATAATAATGTCCTGGAGCATGTAGTGCAGGCGCAAATCAATTCTGGCGCACCAACATTGCCGGACTCATTCCAGAATTTTGACTTCGATTCACTAAAAATGACGGTCCCCCTATCGCAACTTGTGAGTGGGCCGAATATGGCACGAGCGAATGCGCTAACCTATGACTCGAGCGGAGTCGATCAATTTTACATCGATTGGTACGAAGTAACGTTTCCGTGTGCGCTGTATCCGAGCATAGACACGGCAATCGCAAAAGGGCAGTGGCTTTTTTCCGAATTGCCATCGGTCCGTATCTTTCAGCTCGCGCTGAGTGACACTTCGGCTCAACTCTACAATCTCACGGATGGAACCCGACTTTCATTACAAGGCAAGACTTTTGTCGATTCCACTAGCGCAGCCGCCCCAGTATATGCTGCCGCGACACCGTCCAGTTTCCTCCAGTGTGATAATATCCAACCCTGGAATACTTTCAAAACAGATGGTTGGAACATTCTTAACACTGGGAATGGGGCAGACTATATTGTCCTCACACATCCGGCCTTTATGCGTGCCGCCAATGAACTCGCTGCGAATCGTGCAGGGCTTGCCCTGAGAACTAAAGTAGTGACGACCGATGAAGTGTTTAATGCCTTCGATTATGGAAGCAATGAACCGGTTGCTATTCGAAGATTCCTGAACTTCGCGTACAATAATTATTCGGGCGCGCCGGTTTCGTATGTAACGCTGCTTGGGAATGCTTCCTGGGATCCCAAATTTAACCTCGCCAGCAGTACGAATCGCTCCTATGTCCCATCCTATGGCTGGCCGGTGAGCGATTATTATTACACGTTACCAGGGGAGGGCGATAGCAACTTGGATGTTCCACCACTCATGTTCATTGCGAGGATTCCCGCCACCTCGGAAGCGACAGCGGAGTCCTATATTTCGAAATTAGTGGAGTACGAAAGTGCGCCTCCCGCCGCCTGGAACCGTAATTTTCTTTTCTTAGTAGGGGGAGATCTGGCAAACGCCCAGCATGATCTTTTCTCGGAAGTCGTTCACGGGTGGCTCGACCAGTATCTCCTGCACGATCCAATGAACGTTGATTCCACCGTTGTCGAACGAACGGATTTTACCAGTGGCGTTGACGCAACTCATGTGGGGGAAATCGAAGATGCCTTGCAGCGAGGGCAGTCCATCATGTATTTTGCTGGGCATGGGGCGACTTTTACATCCGACATTTTATTTCCCGATGCCTCCATTTTAAACAACAAAGGGTTATACCCGTTACTCTTGACGCTCACGTGCCAAACGGGAGCATTTGCCGAGCCTAATATGGTTGGGGTAAACCAGTCCTACGTTGATGCCCCGGAGGCTGGCGCAATTGAGACGTACGGAACGACCGGTTTCGGCGAGTCGGATTACGATGATGCGTTGACAGATTACTTTTTCGCGCACATGAAGTCGTTTGATAGCACGCATGACACGACGCATCCCCAGAGTATGAATATGCTCGCGCTGCTTACAGCTTCTAAAGTTTATGCAAATCAATTTGGGTCTGCTTCCGGTGGGAATGGTGGTCACAATGCGACGCTTCAGAATACGATGTTGGGCGATGCCGCCACGGGCTTCGTCTTTCGCCCACAACCGGAGTTGGCCGTGTACTCGAACGAAATCCATGCGTATGCTGGTAGCGATAGTGTTCCCAAAACTTCGCTCAGCATCAGCGATAGCATTATGACAATCCGGGCATTGATCCATAACTATGGGTATTCCACCGACAAGTCCGTTGTTATTCGCATAACCGATGCCGGTCCCAATGGATTACCAAACGTAGTCTATGATACGTTACCGGGACTGGATACCAGCGCTGTTGTCAGTGCGAGCTTTGCGCTTACGCAGCAATCCATTGGCAGCCATGAAATAACGGTAGTAATCGATCCATACCATACGATCCCGGAAAGTTACCGAGGCGATGATTCTGCAAGCATTCAGGTGCTTGTAAATGGCTTATCGACCACGCCATTTTATCCATACGAA
>JAKAIL010000155.1 GCA_021825235.1 Bacteroidota bacterium
CAACCCACGAGAAGGTTGCCAAAACAAAGTGTGAGACTTATAGATGTAGGCGGGTTCCATTTAGGCCGTTTGTATCTAAAGTCAAGGTGAGAGAAAAGACACTGTTGGCCTCATCGGAGCAATCCGGTGAGGCTGCAGTGTTTTTATACCGTACCGAGTGAATGAGCAACGAGGACCGACTAATACCGCTACCTTGCAAGCTAAGAAATTCTTAGCGACAAATTTCGGTCATTTGAGTCCCTTCTTCTGTCCCCTGACAACCCAACCCCCAAGCCTTTAGGCATTAAACAGCACCCTGGCAAAACCACCGCGCCGCCGGGCATGCGTGGGCTTGAAGCGCACTTCATGGCCGGAAAGCTTCTGGAATTCCCGCTGCATGCGCAACCGCTCAGCAAAGGACCATTCTGCGGATGGATCGAACTTCACGCGAAGCCCTGGGTCGGCTGTGGGGGAATGCCGCTCGCGGTCCAGTGAGAGTTCTTCGACGCGCCAGCGGCGGCAAAATTCTGCGAGATTTTCGTTCGAAAGGTCGAGTTCGTGTTGCATTGTGGAAGGCAAAATTTCAGTTGTGGTTACATCAAGATTATTCATGGCGCCGAAGATTTTGAAATTCGTGAATATACTCCTGTGTAGGATGCAGGAATTGGTCGAAAAGCAAATTCCATTCCGAGAAATTATCGCATGTTCACGCCTCGCCGCTCCAGTGCGCGCCGCATTCCGTTCTCACGATAGCGCTCTGCAATTCGGTCCCAGATCGTCGTCATCCAGACAATGCCCACAAATACCACGATGAGTATTCCCGCAGCAAAGACGATCAAGAAAATCAAAATCTCTCGAGCGACCATATAGCTCATCCTATTACCAAATCCATCCCGGATGAGTAGTTATCTGGCGAGAGAAACCGTTGTCAGAACCCGAATGACGCGGATTTAAGCGGATGCCGCGGATAGATTCTCGCGTAGGTCGGCGCTTTCAGCCCGACCAGTGGTGAGTTTTTGGTAATTCCGTTGTTCTCTCTATGCGATGAAGTATTCTCTGCTGCTGATTCTCCTGGCCCAGCCGATAACGGCGGGAGCAAAAACCTGGCTCGTCGGTTCGTCGCGCCAATATAAAGTCCCGAGCGCGGTAATGCCGCTTGTCTCCGATGGAGATACCGTGCTCATTGATTCCGGGCTTTATGTGGGAGATGTAGGCACCTGGAATAATAACAATCTCATCATTCGATGCCCGAATGGCATGGCTCGGTTCGATGCCGCCGGGAATATTGCGGACCAAAAAGGCATTTGGGTTGTCTATGGGAGAAACACCTATGTTGAGGGCTTCGAATTCTACGGCGCTGCAATCGACTCTGCTCTCGGCGGCAACGGCGCGGGGATTCGCGTGCAGGGCGATGGCTTCACCTGCCGTCGCTGCTATTTCCACTCGAACCAGGAAGGAATATTAACCGGCAACGATACCGCAAATAATGATATTCTGATCGAGTCGTGCATCTTCGATTCCAATGGCGTAGAGGGAACAGAAAATGGAGGGTGGCAGCATAATATTTATATCGGCTATGCGAGCAGTTGCACAATAAAGTATTGTTATTTCCATCACGCGATGGCCGGCCACGAGGTAAAATGCCGCGCCAACCGAAGCTTCATTCTCTATAATAAGATCGTCGATGGTCCCGTGAGCGATGCCAGCCTTTCGATCGATATTCCGCAAGGCGGACTTGCCATCGTGATGGGAAACATCATCGAAAAAGGTCCCATGACCGAAAACTCAACCGTCGTCGGTTATGGGGAAGAGGGATTTATCAATCCCGATACGGATTTTTACTTTGTCAATAATACGATCGTCACGGACCGCAATCCAACAACCTTCTTCGAAATCGCAAAGGGAACCCGAACCGCGCTCATCGCCAATAATATCATTGCCGGCACGGGGCACCCCATTGCCGGATTTACCGATACGGCTGGGAACGTAATAGAAAGCGATATCTCCTTCTTCCATTTCGCCGATCCTGCAAATTACGACTACCATATTGCTGCACCATTTCCCGGCTTTAGCAGCGCGGTAAATCCGGGTTTGATCGATGGTTTTTTGCTAATGCCTCTGGCCCAGTATTCGGGACTCGCCGATAGCACATTCCGCGCCATGGACCATGAGGTGGGTGCGCTCGGCCTGGACCAGAACGCGGTTAGCGAGGCTCCTGTGTGGGAAGGGTCCTCCCACGCCACATACCCGAATCCTCTTGAGAATATCGCGCACATTCCGGTCCCCGCAAATTGCAATTCCGCGGTGTTCATGCTATACAATACTTCGGGCAAACTCCTCCGGCGCAAAACCATTTCGCCGGTGGGTGGAGCGATTGCTTTCGAGCGAGGAGATTTGGCAGCGGGCATGTATTTTTACCGGCTTGTTTTTACATCGGGTGCACCGTCCATTTCCGGAACTCTTTCTGTTTTGCCAAATCCGTAAGGGGGCTTTTTCCTCCGGCAATGAGAACAACCTATATATTGTTTAATAAACTTATGAAACACCTGCTTCTTTGCGTGCTGCTTATGCCATTGCCAGCCTCTGCCAAAACCTGGCTCGTCGGCCCAACACGGCAATATAAAGCGCCGAGCGCGGTGGCCTCGCTCGTCTCGAATGGCGATACGGTGCTCGTGGATTCCGGACAGTACCCAGGCGATGTGAGCGTGTGGAACGCGAGCAATCTCGTCCTGCGATGCCCTGATGGGATGGCGCGCTTCGATGCGAACGGCAACATTGCGCAACAAAAGGGAATTTTTGTCATTTATGGCGACAACGATTATATGGAGGGCTTCGAACTCTATGGCGCGCAGATTTCCGAGGCCAATGGCGATAACGGCGCGGGTATCCGCATGCAGGGTCACGGCTTCACCGCACGCCGCTGCTATATCCACGATAATCAGGACGGCATCCTGACCGGTATTGGCAGCGATACAACCGGCAATATTTTGATCGAGGCATGTGAGTTCTACCATAACGGCGTCGAATCCGGGCAGGCTGCCGGAGACGAACACAATATCTATATCGGCCACTGTTCAAGCCTTACGGTCCGATTCTGTTATTTTCATGGCTCTGTGCAAGGGCACGAACTCAAGACTCGCGCGAATCGGAACTATATAATGTACAACAAGATCGTCGATGGACTGACCGGCGATGGTAGCTTTTCCATTGACATTCCGAATGGCGGGCTTTCTTATGTGATCGGCAACGCGATCCAGAAAGGCCCGTTGAACGTGAATCATACGGTAACGATTGATTATGGTGGCGAAGGCATTATCAATGGAGACTCGGAATTTTATTTTGCCAATAATACGGTGGTCATTGACCGCGCCGGAACTACGCTCTTCCATCTACAGCCCGGAGCGCAGGCGCTCATCGCGAATAATATCTTCGCGGGAAGTATTATCGGCTTTGCAAATGCGAATGCGCCGACGCCGGATACACTCGCCAATGTCGAATCGACTGATACTTCGTTCTTCCGTTTTGTCGATGGAATGAATTACAACTACCATTTGACTCAACTCTTCCCCGGTCTCATGGGTGCCACTACGCTCGGCAGCGTGAGTGGGATATCACTTACGCCAACAAGGGAATATGTGGATCCGGAAGATAGTGTCTCAAGACAATTCCTGGAAGAAGTCGGGGCATTCACGAAGGATTTTGGGAGTTCCGTTTCCGAAAGCGTCGCTATTGCTGTAGATTTTCCACCGTTATCCTGTCCAGGCGAAGTCGATACTGCGAGCATTATAATCAAGAATACCGGGAATGTCCCGTCAGCTTATGAAGCGTCGCTGTTCGGCCCGAATGCTGCGGACTTCAAAGTAGTAACTCAAAATCCTTCTTCTGCTATCCTTCCGAATGCTAACGACACGGTTCGGGTGGTATTCTCGGTCTCGGAGGATGGCCTTGTGACGGGCTATTTGAGCATTATGGGAGGCATGGGCGACACGGTGTTGCTCAAGGCTCTCGGTGGAACAGCAACCTTACAGGGAAGCGGCAGTGCATCGCCGACTGCCCTCGATTCGAGCACAACGTTCCCAGTCACGATTTGCAATTCCGGCACCTGCGCCTGGACTTCCGGAGTTCCGGTGGTAACATCTCCTTTTTCATACGTTAGCGGGGACTCCATTTCGATTCAGCCTGGCGAATGCGATACGCTCATATTCGCGTTCAATCCAACAAAGAGCGGTACGTGGTCCGAAATGGTTACATTTCCTCATTCGGCAGGTAGCGCGTTTCCCGTAAACATCAAACTCAACGGCACGGCGATTTCTGCAGGCGTGGCACGAGGGGAATATGGCGATGCGCATGTTGCGAATCAAAATTACCCGAATCCGTTTCGAACTGAGTCCGTCATCCCACTAACTGACGGCAACTCCTGTATGCTCGAATTATTCAATGTCTGCGGCACGCAGGAGAAAGTAAGTTACTGGCAAAATAAGAATGGGATCGTAATCGAACGTGGCACCCTCCCAGCGGGCATTTATTTCTATCGCATTGTGCAACCTTCGCGCGGCACGATTGCCGAGGGCTCGCTGGTTATTCGCAACTGATGCAAAAGAAGTTCACGGGCCGGCTTTCGAAATTGGACGATCCCGGCAGCGCCAATCTGGGCTGGCGCGTAGTCAATATTCCGTTCGATGTAAAGAAGGCGTTTGGCACCGCCGGGCGAGTTCCGGTTTCCGGTGAAGTAAACGGATTTCCATTTCGCACGTCGCTCTTCCCCCGAAAAGATGGGAAGCACTATTTGCTGATGAATAAGCAGATGCAAAAGGGAGCTGGAGCTTCTTCCCTTGGCGACAGCGTGAAAGTGACAATTGAACTGGACAAAGAAGAGCGCACCATTGCGACACCACGTCTTTTGCGAGAAATGCTTGAAGAGGATCCCGATGTTCTCGAATACTTTGAATCCTTCACCTATTCCATGCGCAAATTCATGGCCGACACCATAACGAGTCCTCAAAGTACCTCGGTGCAGCGCCGGCGCGCGGAGCGCATTGCCGAAATTTTGTTCCAAATGCGCGAGGGGGAAGTGCATCCCCCTCCAATTCTCGAAGCTGAATTCGCCCATAACCCAAAAGCGCTCAAAGGATGGGAACGGATGTCTGCCTCGCACCGCCGCGGACATTTATGGGGAATATTTTATTACCAAAACCCCACTTCGCGCGCGAAGCGGGCACGGCAGGCGTTTCTGGATATGGCAAAGTATGCAGAGAAATAGGAATGATGACGCACGCATGTATTCGTGAATGTGAACGTTTCCATTGTCATTCCCGCGAAGGCGGAAATGACATAGACCTTGATGGCATTAATGCTTAAAACAGTTTTTTCCAAACTCCGCCTTGTACAAAAACAACTGCTTCACCGTCTCTATATCGGACCGAAGCGGGAACGCAATGTCATAGACGAGTTCCACAAGCTCTACTATTACTCGAACAACGCTGGCAAAACATGGAGCGACACCTGGTGGCAGGGCACGCAAGTACTCAAATGCCCGCTCGACTTATGGATCTATCAGGAGATAATCTTTCGAACGAAGCCGGACCTTATCATTGAAACCGGAACGTATAAGGGTGGCTCGGCGCATTTTCTCGCGACCCTATGCGATCTAAATGTGAAGGGAGAAGTTATTTCTATCGATATTGAGGATTACCCCAATCGCCCAGAGCACCCTCGCCTTACCTACATACATGGCTCTTCCATAGAAGCGTCTGTTGTCGCCCACGTTCGCGAGCGCGCGCGCGGCACACCATCCATCCTTGTTATTCTCGATTCGGACCATTCGATGGCGCACGTGCGCCGCGAAATGGAACTATATGCTTCACTCGTCACTACTGGGAATTATTTGATTGTCGAGGACACGAATATCAATGGCAATCCCGTTCTACCGGAGTCCGGCCCGGGACCGCGCGAGGCGATCGAAGATTTTTTTTGCTCTCATAACGAATTCGAGGTCGATCGCTCCATGGAAAAACTGCTGATGACGTTCAATCCGGGCGGCTACCTTCGGCGCACATAGCATTCGGGCCGGTCATTCGACCATACAGGCCATTGGCATTCACTTTGAAAGGCTTCTTCGCATGAATGACGACCGCGAGCGCCCTCAACCGCACATGCTCGCAATGCACAAACGCAAAATCACCATGGCCGATGGCAAGCGCCAAATGATCTTTTATACTTTCGGAATCTCCTCCTCCTATGGAGCGGAGCGGAATGGGAAGGGGCTCTGGGGTGGTTCTGTCGAGCCAAGCAGTAGGTCGGACATAACCACCACCCATAGCGCGCCTCTTGCAGAGGAGGGGGAGTGATGTCAGAACTCCGCTGGAATCCGCTCTTAGGCGAATGGCTTGCGACCGCGACCGAGCGGCAAGAGCGAACATTCCATCCACCGCCGGACTATTGCCCGCTCTGCCCCACCAAGCCCGGTGCCTTTCAGACCGAAGTGCCAGAGCCGGACTACGATGTCGTCATATTCGAAAATAAATTCCCAAGCATGCGCCGCGATCCGCCTTCGCCCGCCATTGAAGGTTCGGATCTCTATCCCGTCCGACCCGCGCAGGGTATTTGCGAGGTCGTGCTGTATTCGCCGGACCACCATGCCACGCTCGCGGGACTGCCCGCTCAGCAATATCTAAAACTGGTGCTCGCCTGGACCGACCGTTACAAAGCTTTGGGTGCTCTCGAGTTTGTAAAGTATATTTTTATCTTCGAGAATAAGGGGGAAGAAATCGGCGTCACGTTATCGCACCCGCACGGGCAGATTTATGCCTACCCCTTCATACCACCCATCATTCAACGGGAACTGGACCAATGTCTCAGGCATCAGGAAGCGACCGCCCATTGCCTGCTCTGCGATATTGTGGCACGCGAACTTCAGAACACCCGCCGCATCATTCTCCAGAATGATCACTTCGTCGCGTACATTCCATTTTTTGCGCGCTGGCCGTATGAGGTGCATATTCTTCCCCGGCGGCACATACAATCGTTCCTGGATTTTCGGGAAGCGGAGCAGATCGATCTTGCGCGAGCCATGAAGCAATTACTCGTAGCCTACGATAACGTATTCCGCAAGTCCATGCCATATATGATGGTCATCCATCAAGCGCCAACGGATAATCTACCGTACGATTATTACCACTTCCATATCGAATTTTATCCGCCGTTGAGGCAAGCGGACAAACTCAAATTCTTAGCGGGCAGCGAAACGGGCGCGGGAGTCTTTATCAATGACACCCTTGCAGAAGAAAAGGCGGAGCAATTACGAAAAATGATTAAACCAGTGGATTGGTGACGTATGGTAGCACCTAACAATGTTCGTTCGGAATTCACGCAGTGCTTTGGCGATGACAGTGACGTCCGGGTATTTTGCGCACCGGGCCGCGTGAATCTCATTGGGGAGCATACGGATTACAACGATGGCTTTGTGCTCCCGATCGCGATTGACCGCAATACCGTTGTCGTTGCGCGCGCTCGGAACGATTCCATCATACGCGTCTATTCCGTCAATCGGAAGCAGGAGGGAACGTTCGATCTCGACCATGCCACGCCGATCCAGAAAGGTCAGTGGACGAATTATGTGGAAGGAACGGCCCGCCTGCTTCGACAAAAGGGATTTCGCATCGGCGGCACGGACATCGTGCTCGAATCCGACGTGCCCGTGGGCGCTGGACTTTCCTCCTCGGCCTCGCTCGAAATGGCGGTCGCCGCTGCGCTGGTGCGGCTGGGCGATCAGCCATTCGACCGGGAACGAATGGCGCTTGCCTGCCAGGAAGGAGAACACGAATATACGGGAGCGATGATCGGCATTATGGACCAGTTCGCAGCGGCTTTTGGCGAAGAAGGTCATGCGTTACTGTTGGATTGCCGCTCATTGGAATTTATTGCAATTCCGGTTTTGCTGGAACACCATGCCTTGCTGGTATGCGATACCGGCGTAAAGCATGATCTCGCTGCTTCGGCCTATAACGATCGCCGGCGGGAGTGTGCCGAAGCAGTCGAGATTCTGGAGAAGTTCATTCCCGGCATTCGCGCGCTCCGGGACGTTTCCGAATCCAAACTGAATGCGTACGCAACGGAACTTCCGGAAGTGTTATACCGGCGGGCACACCACGTAATAACAGAAAACGCTCGCACGCTCGCGGCTGCCGAAGCCCTGCAAGAAAGGCAATACACCGTGCTGGCGGAACTTATGTATGCATCCCATGAATCGCTTCGAAAGGATTATGAGGTCAGCTCGCCGGAACTCGATCTGTTGGTAGATACCGCGCGCACGATTCCGGGCGTCGCCGGATCGCGCATGACGGGCGGCGGCTTCGGCGGCTGCACCGTAAGCTTCGTGGAACAGGACCGCGCCGAAGAATTTATGTTCCGTATGCGCGAAGCTTATGGTACCGAGCTAAAGGTGTACACGGTACGGGCTTCCCCGGGTGCGGAAGAAATTTGCTAAACGGCGGTTATAACATTTCCAGAAGGAACTTTGGCAGGCTTTCCTCACGCTTCAACCCCAGTTTCTTACGAAGATTATAGCGATGCTTTTCGATACTCCGCTCGGACAGTAGAAGTAGTGTTGTTGAGGTCCTGCTCCAATTGGCGAAGGCACAACAGGATAAATGAAAGAAATCTTTTTGCAAATCCTCTTGACTTTTCTCCGGTGGTGCTTATATTAGTAACATTAGTGATGGGCACCATTTACTTGTTGGAACAACCGTGGAAAACTTGTTGAAAACTTAAAATTGTTTCTATGAGAATGAGAAAAATGAAAATTAAACGCAAGTGGCGAGAAAGCTACTCACTTATTGATCGGTAACTTCTGTTGCGAAGGGAATGAAGCACGCCAGATATTGGATTACTGTGCTTCACGTATCTTACTCATGCCAAAACCTCCCGGCCCGCTACATCGCAAAGCCCCAACGCTCTGGACCTGGCTGGGTCCCGGAATGGTTACGGGCGCGGCAGATGATGATCCGAGCGGCATCGCCACGTATTCGCAGGCGGGCGCACAACTGGGTCCTTCCATCCTCTGGACCATGCCGCTCACCTGGCCGTTTATGAGCGCCATTCAATTGGTGAGCAGCCAAATTGGACGCGTTACCGGGCGGGGGCTCGCCGCAAACATGCGAAAGTTTTACGGCAGGCGCGTTGCCCTGCCGCTGGTGCTCCTGCTGCTTGTCGCCAATATCTTCAATCTTGGCGCAGATATTAGCGCGATGGGTGCTGCGGCACATCTCCTTTTCGGCGGACCGGTACGGGTCTTCGCGGTCGGGTTCACGCTCGTTTCGGTCGTGTCGCAGGTCTTCATTCCCTATCATCGCTATGCGAACGTGCTTAAATGGCTGACTTTCGTGCTCTTTGCGTATGTGGGAGTAATGTTTTTTGTCCAGGTTCCCATCGGCGCTGTGCTCGTCGGCACGTTCATTCCGCTTCTCGGCTTCGATAAAACGACGATTACAACCTTCGTGGCCGTGCTGGGGACCACCATCAGCCCCTATCTCTTTTTCTGGCAATCCTCGCAGGAAGTGGAGGAAGTTCGATCCCACCGGTACGAACACGCCCTCCTCCGGCATCCGGAAGAAGCGCCGCGTGCGCTCACCTGGTTGCGGCGCGATACCTTAGTAGGAATGGCCTTCTCGAATGTCGTCGCCTATTTCATCATTCTTGCAACCGCCGTGACGCTTCATGCAAATGGCATAACCCAAATCGATACCGCAGACCAGGCCGCGCAGGCGCTACGACCCTTAGCGGGTAACTGGTGCGCTCTCCTCTTTGCCATCGGCATCCTTGGAACCGGGTTGCTGGCCGTGCCGGTCCTGGCAGGCTCTGCCGCGTTCGCCGTTGGAGAAGCA
>JAKAIL010000003.1 GCA_021825235.1 Bacteroidota bacterium
AAATCTTTGGTTCGATGGCGAGGGTGATTTCCTCGAAGTAACTTTTTCGAACGCGCCGGGCTACATGGTGGAAACCGATAACGATGCCATCATGGCGCGTGTGGATGGTGCCGGCAACGTGCTCGGCTTCTCCGTCATGGGTGTCAGCAAACTCGCGCGCGAAAAGCCGATCTCCATCGACCTGCACGCCCAAACGGCTTGAATACGAAACGAGCAGCGAATCGCATCGTGCGGCGGCATGGGCACGAACTAATTGCGAGCGCCGTTGCTCAAAGTATGCAAACCTACGCTGTCGAATCCGCGAATGTCAATCTTTCTGTGCTGCTAACTTTGGCCGAGAAGGGGGAAGAGGTTCTTCTTACGAAAAAAAATCGTCCCATCGCGAAACTTGTACCGGTCGATGACGATGAGGCGTATCGCCGCGAAGCGCAGGAGTTTATGGGGTTCCTGAAGGGGATGCGGCCGTTTGAACGAGAAGACGACGATCGGATATGAACGTGCTGGATTCCTCCGCGTGGATCGAATATTTCCGTGGTAGCTCTCTCGCTCCGATTTTCTTGCCGATTGTCAAGGAACGAAAGAGTCTGATTGTTCCTGCAATTGCCATCTATGAAGTACACAAATGGGCGTTGCTCGAAAAAGGAGAGGATGAAGCGTTAGCTGCGTAGAACCGAATGCTGAAAGGCAATGTGATCTTGCTTGACTCTCAGCTTGCAACGGATGCGTCCCGCCTCTCCATCGAGCATAAACTTCCCATGGCCGATGCGATTATCTATGCAACCACGCTCGCCAACGCCGCCGAAGTCTGGACGACGGACGGCCACTTCGAGGGATTGCCGAACGTGCGGTGCTTCGAAAAAAATTGAAAATTGCGCGCCGCCCAAAATTATTTCGTATTTCTGTAGTGGCAAACGGCGCAACTCTCGCAGGCACACGCGGGAAAGTAGAGCCGGCCTGAAAAACGAAAGGTGCATGCCGGAAGTTTTTTAAACACAAGCCCGTTTGCCAGGAAGCGAACGGGATTTTTTATTTTGTCTTTCGCAGCTTTTCGAGAAAATTTCGCAGCCTTTGAAGAACAGGAGGAAAGATACTTATCATGAGAACTTTCTTTGCACTCATTACCATCCTAACGGTGCTCTTCGTATCGGAAACCATTCGCGCTCAAGGTTACAGAACGGAGGGCAAACCCGTGGTGCTTGCGGTCTGCCAAGAGGTTTGTGACGGGCAAGTTTCTCTCGATAGCATGAAGCGTCTATTGAGCACGGTTTCTGCTTCGCAGGTGTACGCTCCGGACACAACCTTTCACTACTACTATGATCAACCGACGGTTACCTACAGCGCGGATTCGAGAAATGGTGCCACTGCGGTGGAAATTGCGGTCGATTCGGGCGATTTTGTCCTGTTTCGATTGCTCGATTCAGTTGGCGGCGGTCAAGAGCGTGATCAACTAATGGCACCCGCATTGGGGCATGGTAATGTTGCCGTAGCAGAATTCCTCGCCGCACACGGAACCCGCCCGACTCCGGACGATCTTAGCGATTATCTGGCGGATAGGCGTTATGACACCCCCGAAGAACACCCAAGCCCTGGTAATCAGGACAGCATGCTTGCCTTCTTTTTTTCAAATGGTATCGATCCGAACATGGAGGCAAGTGACGTCCTGTCCGATTTTAGTTGCTCCAGCTTTCTTAATATTGCTGCGGGAGTTCGTGACACTACCGCTGTTAGGTTCCTCCTTGCACACGGAGCAAAGGCTGATGGGTGTCCTAAATGCGCAGTGAGTGGAGGTTACCGCACTCCACTTATCGAGGCCGTGGTAGCAGTCAACACGTATGGGGAGCAAAGGGGCTTCATTCCCCCAGGCGAACTTGGGGTCGTAAAGTTGTTGGTTGAGGCCGGGGCCAATGTGAACCAGACCGATGGAGGCTACTCTGTATTGTACTACGCAAAAGGACAGGCGAGTGGGTATGAAGGCGATGCGCCAGATGTGATTTATGAAGTAATTCAGTACCTTAAATCCAAGGGAGCCCTTGACCTTCACCAGTGATCATTGGGGCGGACGAGCTTTTTTGTAAACGTGAAAGGAACTAAGCATGTACGGCATTTATCGAAACAACCTGTTGATGAAAGAACTCGGGATTGTCAATCTCAATGGGGAACCATTTAAGAAGACCTTCGAGGGGAAGGGCCTGAAACCTGCTGAGCTACCGGTTCTATGGCAGTTTGCGCTTGACGAGTACCTAAAATATGGGTACAAACTGGCGTCGGAAGGGCTGGATTTCGCCATTCTTAATCATCAGAAGGAGAGCCCGACCTGGGGAAAGCCGTCAGCGGCGGATATTCTTTTGCTGAAAGGCGGAAAGGTCGCCAGCTATTTTGACGAGGTGGGGAACCATAAGTGGAGCGTTGTAAAGTTGGAGCTTGCAGAAGCATTCCGAAAAGATCGGGAACTGAATTCGGATGAAGCGGGAAAGTTCGTTCTTCCATTCGACTTACCGGAACGAATTCCCAACCCGCAGCGATTGGTGGAATTTTATTATCTTCGCGAGGAGTGGTCAACCCCGGGGCCGCTATCGCCTGCAATGATTTACGACGATGTGAGCGAACACTTCGGGCTTCGTACCGGCGCATAGCCGCGTATGGTTCGTTACTTTTGAAAAACGCAACTATTTCATCCATTTACTTTGAATCACATTAGGGGGACATCCATGTTTTCACGGCCTGGGAACGAAAATGTGAGCGCACGAATTTCATTAGCTCTGAGGGCGCTGATTTTGGTTTTTGCAGTCCTGGCATTTTGCGACATTGCTTATTCTCAACCTTCGAATGATACTGCATCTCAGCCATTCACCCATCAGGATGTCATGGCGATGCAAAAGATTTATAATCAATTTAAGAAGGAAAGCATAGAACACAAAAGAATGGAAGAAAAATACAGGACGAACGCTCCATTCACGGATCTGGAAGATCGACTCGTAAACAATGACACTACATTACTGTTTAGAATAGAAAGTGACTTAATAAGCGAAACGAACTCCGGAAACCGCGGCCACATTGCGCTTTCTACTATCTACGGCGAGAGGAGCATGGCAGTCATCTTATCAGATGATTTTGATAGCCCTAATTTTCAAGACATCCTACGTTCCTACGGTGCATCTAAGGGCGACTGGCTAATTATTAGTGGTGGCTTTCAAAGTTACTTGGGCCACATCGGAGCTAACGGTGTTGCCTATACAAATGGTAACGGTAGGGTTAAGAATATACCAATCTTCAATGTTCGGGACATACATTATTACGAAGAAGAGCCCGGAGATTAACCATCGCTCTGCGTGGGGGCCTTTAACCCTCCCATCCCCGCTGCCCGCCGCGGCACGAAGCGCGGTGGCCATTATCTGAACTGGGATGCGTGGGATTTTCGGGATGGGTGGGATGCGTTCCCAAAAATCTTTTCCATCCCATAAGCTTGTCCTGAGCTCGCCGAAGGATCCCAGTTCAGACGGTGTGGCGCATGCTTCAGCTTGCGTCAAGGCCCAAGCTAAAGCATTGGCCACACCCAAGCTAACCCCCCTGCCCGCCGCGCCGGGCGCGGCACGAAGCGCGGCGGCTGCGCGTTCCAATTTTCATGCAGAGCTACGTCATAACACCCCAAAACGCCATTGAGCAACAGCAGCTTGCTCAGTTTCTCACGCAGTCTCATATTCCGGCAAAAGTGTTGACGGATGAAGAGAAAGAAGACATCGGAATGCTCCTTTTGATGTCGGAAGTGGATGTGAACGACACCGTTTCGGAAGAAGAGGTCCGTAAGATACTCCGTTCGTGAAGCTCGTACTTACCTCCCGATTTGCGAAAGACCTTCGGTCAATTCGTGATGTTTCGGTCAAGGCCGATGTCAATTCCGCGCTCGATAAGATGAAAGCTGCAAAGCGGTTAGAGGACCTTGGTGATGTAGTGAAGATGAAGGGCGCGAAAAACGCATTCCGAATGCGGGTAGGCGAATATCGGATTGGGTTTTATCTCGATGGCGACACAATTACTCTCGGCCGCTTCGCAAATCGAGAGGATATTTATCGGTTGTTCCCCTCGTGACGTTAACCCTCCCATCCCCGCTGCCCACCGCGGCGGGCGCGGCACGAAGCGCGGCAGCATTGTCTGAACTGGGATGCGCGGGATTTGAGGGATGAGTTCCCGGAAATCTATTCCATCCCATGAATCCCAGTTCAGACAATGCCCAGATCTCGCGCTTTCTTAATTCCTCCGTCGCCGCCGGTTCCATCTGCGGTTGCCGGATTTCTTTTTCGGTGCCTCGCTTTGATTGGCGTGATGTTGCGGTCGTGGTGAACTGCTTGCGTGGCTGTGCTTTGGCCGATCGTTGCGCGCCTGAGCATCGCGAGGATGCTCGCGCCGCTCAAGTTTTTGATGTGGTCTCGGTGATTCGGCGTGGCGTGACTCTGGTTTGCCGAGATTGTGGTGTTCGACTGGGATCCGGACGCCGGTCAGTTTTTCGATGTCCTTGATAAAGGCCTTCTCGTCCGGCGCGCAGAAGGAGATGGCGATGCCATTGGCTCCGGCACGGCCGGTGCGACCAATGCGGTGGACGTACGTCTCTGGAATATTTGGGATCTCGTAATTAAAGACGTATTCCAGATTGTCGATGTCGATGCCGCGTGCGGCGATATCGGTCGCGACGAGCACGCGAATCTTGCCGGTCTTGAAATTCGTCAGCGATTTTTGCCGCCGGTTTTGCGCTTTGTTCCCATGGATCGCTTCGGCTGAGATGCCATGCTGCTCGAGCGTCCTTGCCACAACGTCCGCGCCACGCTTTGTGCGCGTAAAAACCAGCGCTGAAGTAATTCGCGGATCATCAAGTAATTGCCTTAGCAGTTCTGATTTCTGGGACTTGTCAACGTAATATAGCTTCTGCTGAATAAGATCGACGGTTGTTGCAGGCGGTGTGACCGCAACTTTGACCGGTTGATACAGGATATTCTGCGATAGCTTCACGATCGCTGGCGGCATCGTGGCGGAGAAGAAGAGAGATTGCCGCTCCTCAGGAAGTTCTGCGATGATGTCCTGCACATCGTGCACGAATCCCATGTCGAGCATGCGATCGGCTTCATCGAGCACGAGGATCTCGATGTGCCGCAGATCGACATATCCCTGGTCCATCAGATCGAGCAGCCGGCCTGGCGTGGCAACGATGATATCGACACCGCGCCGGAGCGCTGCTGTCTGCGCGCCCTGCCCAACGCCACCAAAAATGACGGTGTTCGAAAGACGAACATGCCGGCCGTAGGCCTGGAAGCTTTCCTGTATCTGCACGGCGAGTTCACGCGTCGGCGTCAGAATGAGGCAGCGAATGTGCTTGTGTTTGCCGGACGGCTTGTGCTCGGAAAGAATTTGCAGAATAGGCACCGCGAACGCAACGGTCTTTCCGGTTCCCGTCTGCGCAATGCCGAGCAGATCGCTGCCATCGAGCACGATCGGAATGGCCCGCTGTTGAATGGGGGTAGGCGTGCGATAGCCCTCTTCATGCAACGCACGAAGAAGAGGTTCGATGATACCGAGGTCGTTAAATAGCATATAGGCGGAAATGGAAATAAACAGGCGTCCAGCCACAGAACAATGTGGCATCAGGAAACATCAGCGCCCTGTTATGTAAGCGTAATAGTCTCCTCGAATGTACGACATACGTGAATCTCCGATTAATTGATAATCTCTCGCTCACTCTTTGCAAGCCGTTCTCGAAAAGCTTGTAGCTCTTCCGGCGATTGCCGCATCCAATCCGTAACCTCGCCAATGATCTTGAGCGGTGCCGCGCTGCGATAGGAGCGTGTCAGGTTCCCAGGAAATTTCTTGTCGGTGACGTTGGGGTCGTTTTCAAAACTTCCGGTCGGTTCAACGATATAGACGCGCTCGCGTCCCTCGCCTTTTGCCAGGTGCGCGGCAAGCCCCGCGCCATGCAGCATGGCTGTGAAATAAATGTGGTTCATCACGACGTCCGTTTTGTAATTGGACGTGCCCCCGGCCGTCAGAAGTTCGCCTACCTGTAGATCCGCTTTCGTTCCGTGGTAGAACGGGCCGGGGTCCGAGAGCTTATCCTTGGAGGAAGCCGCTAATTTATAGTTCCGATTGGCCCGATCAAGGTCGTTCAGCTTCTCATAACACTCTGCAATATTTTCATAGAGAACTGGGAAGGCTGCAGCGACAGTGACGTCATTTATTTTTAACGCAAATTGCAAAGCCGTTTCGAACCACTGTAACTTGGTGGCAATATCCGTTTCGTGCCGGGCAAGAGCATGAGCAGCGATAAATTTTTCGAGATCGTTCGTTGCATCTCGCCAGGCCTGAAGAAATATTCCGCCGGCCTCTTCCGTTTTTCCGGCTTCTTCCAACGCCATCCCTTGAATACAGAGCTTTACGACATGGTTATTTGGGCTGAATTCCATTTGCTGATTATTCCGACCTTGGGATTTGTTCGAACACCACTGCTGACTGAATCAATGCGACTATCAGCTTGCGTCAGACCCAAGCTAAAGTATGGGTCACCGCTGATGAGTACAGGTTGTCACCCACTCGGTACGAATAATGAGGCAAATCCGAGGATATGGCAGGAATAGGGTTCCGATTCTGGATTATCTGTGCTCTTTTGATTCTTTTCGGTTGCGCCTCGAAAGAAGATGCTCCGATGAAGGCAACGGCTGAGTCCGCGCCGGAGGCTACCACTGCAGCAACTTCCGGCGTGCTCTCGGCGACAATAGGCGGGACTGCCTGGCAGGCGACGCCAGTCTCGAGCGAAGATAATGATGACGCAATTGCAAGCGTCGATGCAAAGAGCGGATTGGTTACGATCCGTGGGACGCGAAATTCCGGGAGCGGACCTGAACTGGTCGAGATTACCCTCGAGTCTTCGCATCCAGGGACGTACAAGCTGTTTCCGGAATTCGGTCATTTGCAGACCGCGATCTATAGCATCGGCACGGACACATCGCAAGTCTATTTCATTCAGGAGAAGCAATCCGGCGAAGCGATGATTTCGCAATCGGATGGCCGCCGCTTATCCGGCACATTTTCTTTCGATGCACGCAATACACAGGGCAAGGACATTCGTGTCTCGAATGGGAAATTCGATGTAACGATAAAACAATAAACACTCGCTCATAAGGTTCTTGCTTCCGGCACTTACATTCTGAACAGACGTACCTCTGCCGCTGTTGCTATAGCTCGCAGCTCATGAGAATCATCATTGTTGGAACGGCGTATCCGCTGCGCGGCGGGATTGCGCATTACATAGCGCTCCTGCGGGAAGCACTGGTGCGGCGCGGGCATGATGTCCGCATTCTGACCTTTAAGCGGCAATATCCGAAGCTGTTATTTCCAGGAAAATCACAGGAGGAGGTGGATACCGGGCCGAGCGAGAGTCAGGAGAAGCTCCGCGAGCAGCTTGCCGTAACCGATATTGTGATCGACTCGATTAATCCAATCACCTGATGAAGGCCGGCGCTGTTGCGGCAAAGTTCCAACCCGATCTGATCCTCTTCAAATATTGGATTCCGTTTTTTGCTCCGGCTTATGGGGTGATTGCCCGCGTTGCCAAGCGGATTGCAAGACGGAAGGGACAACGCCCGCCACGCATTGTCTTTATCGCGGATAATGTGGTTCCGCACGAGGCGCGTCCGGGCGATCTCCAGCTCACACGCTACGCATTTCGCGCGGTGGATCACTTCATCGTGCATTCGGATGCAGTGGAGCGGGAACTGATGCGGGTGTATCCGAGCGCAAAATTTATCAAACTCCCGCACGGCATCTTTGAGATTTTTGGCGAACCAATGCCTATTTCCGATGCGCGGCGATTACTGGAGCTACCCCAGGATGTACCAGTGATTTTGTTCTTTGGATACATCCGCAAGTATAAGGGTCTGGATATTCTCCTTCATGCCGTACCAAAGCTACTTGAGAAAATGCCGGAGCTTCGCATTGTCGTTGCAGGGGAATATTACGGTGACGAAGCAGAATACCGTTCGTTCATTTCATCGCTTGGCATTCCGGAACGAAATCTTCTGTTTGCAACAGATTATATTCCGAACGATGAGGTTGCGAAGTATTTCTCCGCCGCGAACGTCGTGGTCTTACCATATCGAAGTGCTACGCAATCCGGCATCGTGCCCATCGCGTATCAATTCGATAAGCCCGTGATCGTTACCGATGTTGGCGGATTGCGCGAGACCGTGGTGGACGGCGTCAGTGGCCTCATCGCGAGGGAAGCAACGCCAGAATTGGTAGCCGAGCAAGTGCTGCGCTTCTTCGATGAGCACTTAGAAGCGCGACTCGTCCAGGGCGTAAAGCAAGAGAAAAAGAAGTATTCGTGGGATACGTTTGCGGAAGGCATCGAGCGGATGATGGCATCACGTCAATGAATCCCCCTAGATAAGCTTCACCTCGCCGCGGTAAGCAGTTCGTCCAACGTGAGGAGTGTTGCATTCCAGGTGGCCCACTCTACTGCTTGCTGAAGCGCATCTGCTGGAGCAACGCCGTTCGCAATGGCATAGGTATAGGCGGCGCCAAAAACATCGCCGGAACCCGTCGGCTCCAGGACACGCGCCATAGGAATGGGAACGTAATGGGTCTTGTCGCGGTGGGCATCGTACAACGTCGCTCCGCGTTCCGCCCGCGTGATAATAAGCGATTGCGGGCGAAGTGCATTACGATTCTCTTGCACATAAGCGAGCAGCGCCTCTTCCGATTGCACTTCGGGATCTCCAAACCATCGCGCTTCGAGTTCATTGACCTGAATCGAATCGACCAGCCGGAGCCATCGCTTCCAGTCCCGTACGCCGCGCAACTCATAGCGATAGCCGCTTGCAGAATCGTCGCCGGTTACCGAAAGTCCGGCGAACACGAGAGCATGAACGTCAAGATGTATGTATGGTCTTCGTTTGGCCCGGTCCAGAACAGCTTCCAATGTTCCTATAGATACATCGTAGCCGGACATCATATTGATAAAGAGCGCGTCGAGCGAGCTTATCAATTCCGGCGTGAGTTCTCGCTCCGTGAGTGTCGGGAGTATATTCGGGCAGTTCGCTGTCCGCTCTCCACGCTCGTCATAGACCAGGTACACGCGGTTGGTCGGAAGATCGGTGTGCCACAATCCGGCCTCGCGGTCGATATGGCGGAAGCGCGCGAGCATCGGGTCCAGGAGTGGCCGGTCCGGTTCGGCGAGCCATGTGAGCGGAACGAAATGGTCCTTGGTGCCAGCATCGTTCATCATCCGCTCCATCGCGGCATAGACGTAAAGAATGCCGCCGAGGGCATGTCGGCGCGATCCACCCTGTTGTCCCCCCGCCTGTGGGGGTGTTAAAGGGGGAGCGTCCAAATGGACGATTTCGTCAATGCAGGGCTGCCCGATAATTCCGATTCGCACAGCTATAGAACTCCGCAACAGCTATCTTCTATCCCAAAGAATCATCCGGGGATTCCGTGGTTCGAGCGAGTCCGGCGGAACTATTAAGGCTGTGAGCGGTTAACGTTCGTAGTTTGTCAATGAAAAAACGCCTGTTGTCGCTTTTAGTGCTCGCCGCGAGTCTTTTTGCCTGTACTGCAAGTGCGCAAGTATCGGTGCATACGCCGCTGGAAGGAATCGTTGTGCGGCTCCATGCCATCCGGTTGAATGGAAGGGCGGACACATTAGATAGTTCCGTACCCTTTGAATTACATGCCAGGACCGATGTGGATGGGAAATTCATGTTCGGGTATGTGCCGCCCGGCACGTATGCCTTAGGGTGTTCGTATTCGGCTTGTAACCTTGCCGTCCACAAAATCAAACGTAGCGAGAGTACTGGCGCTTTGACCGAAGGAGGAAACAATGCTTCCAATGATCCTATAATCCGAATTTCGGTCGATGCGTGCGAAGGAATGGTCTGCAAGGTGGCGGTCGCGAATATTACACCGGACGATTGGTCCGATTCGCAACCCTCCACGACGACGAGAGTTGGAAGAGATTGGAGCAATCGAATGTCCTGGCTGAAAAACGGGGGTGGCATCATTCTACGTGTGGATGAAACAAGTTCCATAATTTCGGGGAAGATAGAGATAGAATAAATTAAGGACCAATGAGTGATGATCCTTTACCTAATCTTCCGCTCCAAAAACGTTCGGTTCCAATTACCAAGCGTAGCAACTGTTTCGTACGAGCTTGTTAGAAATTCGAGAATCGCCTCATCTGGCGAAGGAAAAATGCGCACATTGTTATAGGGTAAAATAAATTCACCGAGCGTGTCATTCCAATAGGCTCCTTGGGGTCGAAGGGGAGCTTTTTCCAATCCGGGAAGTGCAGGGTAGCGGTAGGCATAAAAAGCTGGTTCGGGTAGCCGGTTATCGCCAGGCCAGAATCCGGCAGCAAAGTGCTCCTCATCGTCGCCTACGCGTGCCATGCGGCCGGAGTGGGGAGGTGCACTGCATGGGTTCCCGCAATAGCGCGAGAGGGCCAAGTCGAACGATCCCCAATAGAATTGGACCGGGCTGCTTTTGCCTGCAAATCCGGAACGGAACTTCTCGAATATGCCAGCTACCCCCGAAAGCACCACCCAAAACCGGCCAACGGCATTTCGATCATACGAGCGATGGAGCATATCGGTGTCGAGTGGAATCTTATTCACCATTTCCTGCGGCGCAGGACTGAGATCGATTTCAATTCCCATAGCGTTGAGGGAGGACATCAGCCGTTGATAGAATTCCGCGACAGGGCGCGGCGCCAACTCGATCCCATCGGAATTCCCGGTACTATCCATCACTTCGACGATATGCGAAATAAAATCGAAGCGAATTTCCAGAAGTCGAGAGCCGAAAGGAAGTGGCCCGGTTGTAATTCCGCGCGCCCAGATCGCAAGCGCAACGTGCCACCACTCCGCAAGCCACGGTGCAAGCGCGAGCTTTATTTTCCCAGCGATTTGTGTGTAGAGATGGAGCGTCTCGTACGTGTCAAGCCACTCAGTATAAGGCAATTCCGGCCAATAAATTGATTCCATAATGCACGGTATTCGGCTGGAATGACACGAAGGAACCTTCTTAGGAATTCTAGATTACCATCTCTTCCTCCAGCTCGAAGCTGGAGAGGGTCCGCAGCGCCCGGAATCGGTCGTGAATGAGTTCCATCGATAGGTCCTCGATGCCTTCCGTCGAAAACTTAGAGCAGCAATAGCTTGCCAGGACCGTGCCATAAATGACGGCGCGCTTCGCATCTTCGTAGTCTTGCGAATTCCGGCGCGCCAGATAGCCAATGAACCCGCCCATGAACGTATCGCCTGCGCCGGTGGGATCGAAAATCTCTTCCAGCGGATACGCCGGTGCGGAAAAAATATGCTCATCGTAAAAGAGCAGTGCGCCGTGTTCGCCTTTCTTGATAATGACGATTCGAGGTGATTCCTCCGCAAGCATTTCCTGCAACTTGCGTCCGGCAACGATCAGGCTTGGATGCTCGATCAGCAAGCGCGCCTCGCTATCGTTGATGACGAGCGCGTTGGAAAGCTTAAGTGTGCGCTTGAGGCTCGCCAAGTGTCCTTCGATCCAGAAGTTCATCGTGTCCAGCAAAATCATTTTGGGCCGACGGTCCAAGTGCTCAATCACTTGGCGCTGGAGATCGGGCTGGATGTTGCCAAGCACCAGGAAATCGGGCGATTTGAAGTGTTTGGGAACCTGCGGGTTGAAATCGGCGAAGACATTTAGGTTCGTCGCGAGCGTGTCCCGCGTGTTCATGTCGTAATGATAGCGGCCATGCCAGGAGAAGGTCTTGCCACCGGGGACGATCTCGATGCCCGTGGTGTCTATGCCGCGAGTGCGGAATAGGTCCCATGCTCGTTCGGGGAAATCTTCGCCCACAACGCCAACCACACCCACACGCTCGGGCGCGAAATAGCTCGCGGCAAGTGAAATGAACGTGGCGCTGCCGCCCAGCGCATCTTCCAGCGTGGCGAATGGCGTTTCGATAATATCCAGTGCGAGTGAACCGACGATGAGTAGTGACAAAGTAAGTGCTAAAAGTGCTGTTAGTGCTGAGGTGCTAATATCTCTGCTGAGGGTGGGATAACACTGGTAGGACTGGGAAAGCTTCATCCCGCCGGTGGACGCGGAAGCTCCAACTTCCACGGCGGGGACTAACTTAGCCAGCAAAGGTGTTGTTGAAACAGACAAAAATGGATACTACTTCACGGTGGAACGCGAGTCCTGTGACTGCTTTGAAGCTCACATCGCTTTCCATGCTTGTGTGGGTCACAGCGCTTCTTACGAAAGCAGGGGTCGATGCATTCATGTCGTCGGCCGCTCCCCATCTGCATGCATCGAGCCATGTGTGGGGTATTTTGTTCATGCCTCAGCTAATGCTGCTTGCATATTCAGCCTTTAGAATTCACAAAATACCGTTTTGGAAAAATGTCCTGGTCACGTCAATTTTATCCATTGCCGTTGCGATTGTGATAAGTTTCGGTTTTTGCTGGATGATGTCATAAGTGTGCAACGATGGAATTGCTATGTGGCAAGTTGGGAATGATATTGCTTGGCATATTCTGTTTCCTCGTTGGTGCTCTGGTCGCTATTGTAGCAAGCCGTAAGAATATCAAAAGCAAACGTCCTCGCTGGTTAGCGCTTATTCTGCTTTCTGTGGGTTCATTTCTGGTTAGTGCGCAATTGTTGTTTCCTAAAGTTTTAGAGGACCACTTTTCTCTGCTACGCTATGTCATTAAGGGTGTAGCTATTATGATGCCTGTCTATGTAAGTGTAGCGGCTGATTTTGTCCGATCCCTCAGAAGAAGGGGACATCACCCTTCTGCGAACCAGCAATCGAGTTCAATTCCATGATTAACGACTGGTCGGATGCTGCGAGGCACGTTCTGAGTTCAATGTTGTTGTTTTTTACAAATGCGTTCAATATTCATTTACACACTCATCCTTCTCGGCCTCTATCTTTCCTGGCTCTCGACGCGACCGCGCTTCAAAAGCGGGCTCATCAATACGGTGCTTTATGGTTTGTCCATGGGCTTTATTGCCGGCGGTATTGTGTCTCTCTTCCCTGCGCTCGATCATGAGTCCTGGCCGTGGCCTTTGGTTCTGATCACCTTCGGGGCCGGATTATTGCCAACAGTAGTCGAACTATTAGAGAGGCGCTTTCCGAGACATTCCTAATTGATCGATGCCCCGATCCCGCACCACCACCGAAGAAGACATCCGCGCTGCCACGATTGGCGAGGTGCGCGCACTGAACGAACAGATTCGGCTGCTGGAATACGATCCCGCATGGCCGGTGCTTTTCGAGCTGGAGGCAGCCAAAATTCGGAGCGCGCTGGGGGAGCGCGTACTCCAGCTCGATCATGTCGGTTCCACTTCCGTTCCTGGACTTTCAGCGAAACCCATCCTCGATCTATTGCTCGCAGTCGAAAACTCTGCAGAGGAAGGTGCTTACGTTCCAGAAATGGAAGCGGCCGGATATGTTCTGCACAATCGGGAACCCAAATGGTACGAGCACCGCATGTTCAAAGGGACCGGTCCGGCGGTAAATCTCCATGTCTTTTCGACGGATTGCCCGGAGATCGAGCGCATGGTCCGCTTCCGCGACTGGCTGCGTTCCAGCGAAGCCGACCGCGAACTCTACTTGTGCACTAAGCGCGAACTTGCCCAGCGCACCTGGAAATTCACTCAGAATTACGCGGATGCGAAGACGGAAGTGGTGGAAGAAATTCTAGAACGGGCAGGAAAATCTCTTTAGCGTAGGTAAAAAATTTGTCGCTGGTGTGTATGAATTTCTTACATTGCCCTTGCACTGAGAGGCCCTTGCACAGGCGAAACGCGTTGGATTACCAATTGCCATGCGCGGTGGAATGCTGGAGCCCTCATTCGGTTGCGAATTTATGCGCGCCAAGGATAGCAAGGCGAAACGGCGACGGTGCGGAACTGCGCTCGTTATGGCAGGCATCGTCGTTGTCCTCCTTCACGGCTGCTTTGATTTTTCGATGCCAAGGTTCGACTTTGGAAGTAACTGGCACGGGCCATCCGATACAGGAGGCACTTCGTTAACCCCTCAAGTCTGGCAGCCCTACATTTCCGGTGCGTTTCAGGGCAGCGCGGATATTATCATCACCTGCGGCCCGGTGGAGCATGCCTTCTCGCGCTACGGAGTCATTCTTTCCGACGGGGTAACGAAGGACACGATCCAAGTCGATAGTGCGATCCTTTACGAGGCAACGGTAACTCTTTCCGGCCTGAAGGCGGGTACGACCTACACCGTCTGGTCTTACATAATGGGGCCTGCGGACTTGAGTCCACCGGCCACGTTCGTCGAGACGGACGATTTTGGGAACTGGAAACAGGTCGCGGACCCGCCCTTCTCGCCCTGCTACGGAAATCTCTATTTCGCGGCAGAAGCCAAGGCCTTTGTGGTGACGGGTTCGGCGTACCAGCGGTCGTTGTTCACGTACTCACCTTCTCTCAATCGGTGGGACAGCTTGAGCCTGGGTGCCTCGAACTTCGGAAATGCAGCCGTTGCAAATAATACGTGCTTCCTCACGTCCGGTTCGGGATTCGAACAGTTCGATCCCATCCAGGGAGAGTTCGTGTTCGATTGGAGTCCACCGCCTTCGGCTGCCGCCTGGCCTGGGCTTTTCTTCACAGATGCGACATCCCTGTATTGGAGTTCCGGAAGTTCCTACGCCACGGGTGGCTCGCAGTACGACCGTTCGCTCTGGAGATTTTCACTCGATTCGGAGACCTGGACGCGGTTGCACGATGCCCCAATCAATCCGGCCAACACGCTCAACTCCGGCTTTTTTGCAGACGGCAATTACGTCTTTTCCGGGATGCCATACCGCAACTCCGCAACGTGGCCGGACAGTTGCTGGCATTACAACGCTTCCACGGATTCGTGGGCCGTTCAAGACGTGACTGATCCCACTTCCGGCACGCGGCAATTCGCAGGAGTGATGGGGCAGGGTTTTGCTTTTGCGCATTTTACCAGCTCGGGCGGGGGTACGATCTCGATTCTCACACCTGGCACGCAAACCTGGACGCCGATGGCTCCGCTGCCGCTGTGCACTGGCACCGTCTCCTGGTACTGGCAGGTCATGACGGACAGATCGAATCTGTACCTCATCTATGGTAACGCCAACGGTTCGCGGCGGGCCTGCTGGAAGTACGTTCCTTAGCGATAAGCAATCCGCCTCCATTTGATTCTGTACTTTTCCCCCGGCGGGCATTAACTCCGTTCTCCATCCGTTCCTCGTCTCACGGATGATCGCTCGGCTCGCTCTCGGATTCCTGCTTCTGCCAGCAATGGTGCTGGCGCAAGGCATGGACATGCGTAGCACGTCCAGCCAGGACTCGCTTCCCTTATTGCCGGAGGCAAAGCGATTGGTACATCCACCCGGCGTGGCGCTCGTCCTTTCCGGCGGGGGACTCAAAGGCTTTGCCCATATTGGCGTGCTCGATGTGCTCGATTCTGCGCACGTTCCTATTGATTTAATCACGGGTACCAGCATTGGAGCGGTGGTCGGAGGGCTGTATGCCGCCGGCTACACGCCGAAACAGCTCGAGCAATTTGCGGAGTCTATTAACTGGCCGGATGTCCTTGGCCTAACCGGCGAATCCAATCGTTCCGAACGAACGCTTAGCGAAAAGGACATGAACCACTCGTTGCTCTCGCTACGCTTCACCGGATTTTTCGATCCGGTCATTCCGCAAGCCATTTCGAATGGCGAACGGCTGACCATGCTGTTGAACGAAATGGTATTGGGGGCACCAGCGGGCGTTCCCCGCGATTTTCTTCGCGACCTTCGGGTTCCCTTCGTGGCTGTTACTACCGATATTGTCCATGGCACCCGCCGCCTGCTTACCCGTGGTGATTTGACGGAAGCACTCCGGGCGAGTGCAACACTGCCGCTCCGATTTAGTCCGCTGCCGATCAATACGGGTTCCACAGAGGGCGATTCTGCCATTCTGATGGATGGCGGGCTCATCTCGAACATTCCAGCCGATGTCGCAAAGGAGTTCGGAGCGTCGCGCATCATTGTGTCCAACGCGACGGCGGGTCTCCACCCGCGTAACGAACTGAATACACCGTGGGATGTAGCCGATCAGGTGATTACGCTGATGATGCTGCGGGAGAACGCCAAGGAACTCCGATATTCGAATTGTACCATTACCCCGGAACTTTCTGGAATCGATGAGAACGATTATTCGAAAATTCCGGAGTTTATCGAAGCCGGTCGTGAAGCCGCGCGTGCCATGCTGCCGGAGATCGAGCGGGATATTGCAGCGGTAAAAGATCCCACACCGCCTGCCGTACCGGAAGATACACTGTTGCCCGTGCTTCGCGCAATTCGAATGATCGGAACGCAGCACCGATATGTGGATTCCGCGGTCCTGTTCGATCGTTCCCTGCTCGACCAGCCATTACTGCGTTCCCAGAACATGAAGGCCATCGAGCAGCGAGTTCTCCAGGATTACCGGTCCCAGGGTTTCAGTTTGGTCCGAATCGATAGTGTGGTATTGCGGACAACTATTGGCCGCGCTGATTTATATGTAGATGAAGGCCACATTGGACGAATTGCCGTTCGCGGGAGCGAAAACACCGATACGGATTTTGCCTTGCGCGAAGTAGCATTTCACCCCGGTGATATTTTCCGCGCTACGGCGGGCAAACAATCGTTGCAAAATCTGACGGGTACCGGGCTATTCGATTTCGCGATTCTTCAAGTAGCCTACGATACCCTATGGCCTGGAACCCAGTATATTCGAACCGCAGATACATTTGCTTATCCGGAAGGTGCGCCATCGTTTGGGCCTTCGGTGATCCTCACCGTCCATTCGGAGAGTCCGAATGTGTTGCGCCTCGGCGTGCTGGCGGATAATGAATTCGGTGCTGAGTTTTCCGCGCAATTGGCGAACGAAAATATCAGTGGAAGCGGAATGGAATATGTGCTAACCGGAAGTATCGGTTCCCAGGCGCGGTCCGCTTCGTTGGCCTTTTCCGCGCCGCGTTTGCTGCACGGCTTCGGGGTGCTCGATGCACGCGCCTATGCTGGCTACCGTGATATTAACGCGTATGCCGTTCTTACGGATGTTACCCAACAGAGCATCCGCAATACCGTGACGGATGTGGTGCGGGAATCGAGAGACTGGGGTATCCGCCTCCGCCTGGGTGGCCAGATCGAGCGCCTGGGTGCGCTAACCGTGGCACTCCGGGCCGAAAAGCAATCCTGGTTCAGTGTGCGCGACAGCGTGGGGGATAGCGGCTCGGACCAGGTGCGGGCACTGCGTGCTCAATTGCTCCTCGATTCCCGCGATGATGCAAACTATCCTCATACCGGCAGTTACGTTCGCGGTTACGCAGAGACGGGCCTAACGCTGCTCGGAGTAGGAACGAATTACACGAAACTATTCGGAGAAGTAGCGCAGGCAATCCCGCTTTCTCCCCTGCATACCCTTATACCTCGGTTCCAGGTAGGCTTTGCCGATGCCGAATTGCCCCGGCTCGAACAATTCGATTTGGGCGGCATGGAATCCTTTTATGGATTGAACGAATATGAATTGCGCGGAAAGCAGATGGTGGAAGGGAGCTTAACCTACCAGATCGCAATCCCTCACGCTCTCTTTTTCCCGACGTTCGTCTCCGTGCGTTATGATGTGGGTGCTGTTTGGCCCGAGCCGGCTGCGATTAAATTCGAGTCCCTCTTGGACGGTATTGGCGCTCAGGTCGGAGTCAAAACGCCGCTCGGGCTCGCTCAGTTTGGAATCGGCGAGAATTTCCGCTTTGTTAAAGTACCTGGTACGTCGCCGCTAAGGGAGCCATCGCATGTAATTGCGTGGAATGCTCCGCACTTCTACTTCTCGATCGGTTCCCGGCTGTAGTACCTAAAAGCGAATGCGTATTGTGCTCTGCGATAGGACCGCGCCAACTGTGGTTCCCATTTTCGGGGACAAGGACAACATCGGGTTTCCTTTCCGCGCGACGCGCATGGCAAGCATCTCCCTTGTCATTCCTGCGAATGCGGGTACTTAGGCCCCGGATCACACTAAACCTTGGGTCCCCGCTTTCACCAGAAGGACAAGTAAACCACTTGCACCGTAAAAAACCCCGGAGCGAAATTCGCGCCGGGGCCTGTTCTTTCTCTTCTTTTAAGACGCCAGTAATAGGTTGGTCTTCGTTGTAACCCGCACTATAGGGTTTAGTTGTGAGTCAGTGAGATAAGAGAGCGGGTAAAATCTTCCTTGGTAAACGAGTTGCCATCGGCCGTCACGTACCACCAATCGTATTGATAGATAGGTCCGGCGAAGCACCCGTAATACTTGTACTCACGATTGAAGTCATAGTCGTCAACCGCACTGGTCTTGATGCGGATATCGGCCGTATGATTCCACGTTCCAGCCGGGACCGTCCAGGATTCGTCATCGACAATTACATCGCACGAAGTGGTGGGATTAGGCTCGTTGATGACGTCATAATCCCAGGTTTCATTCGTGTGGAAGTCCTTTAAAAAGACGCAGCGCTCTTTGATAATGGGTCCGGTTCCACCTTCGCGTTCCCAGATAAACGCCGAATCCAGGTGTTCGCTGTACCAGATGGTATCCGTTTGCCAGGTATAGTTTCCGGTATCGTTAAAGTCGTCCACGGTTGTACGAACGTAGCCGCCAATGCCCGATAGGATCGTATCCGCAGAAACGGCGCGGGCGAGCCCGCTCATCGAGGACATTCCGCTGACGGTATCGCCAGGCAGCACAAAGGCCCCATGCGTATTGTCGGCGTGTGTTGCTGAGACGTAATTGATCGTCACGAATGGACGCCCCGCATACGCATTCGCGACGCGATAGCTTATCTGATAGCGGAACAGTGAATCGCCGTTGGAAGCCAACTGATCGTAGCCCATGGTGCGGACCGTATCGTTCGATCCGTCCAGCGTAGCAGCTACCGAGCCATCACTGTTGTAGATTTTCTCTACATTGGTGAAGGCATAGGTCCAGCCGGCATCCTTATGATAGAAGTAGTCGCTCATGTTGGGGGAACCGAGGGTTCCACGTGAGCCGCCCGGGCCTACTGGACCGTTTGGATTGACGGCGCAGGATGCAAGGACGGTACTGGCGAGTGCAACGCATGCTAAGCGCGCATGCCAGGAGATAATGGGGATTTTCATCGGTGTTGTGTTAGGTTATAATGGATGAATAATTCAGGATGGATGTCAAATATTGGAAGCAACCAAACCTGGATGAGCAATCATCCAAGGAGCAAGCAGCCACGGAACCCGGGATCCAGACGCATCGCTGACGATGCCCGGAGTCCGGGTTCCGGGCATCGTCGCCGATGCGTCCGCTGCTCGATAACAGGCAACCAAACTACGGGGTAGGAGATGATCCATCATCCACGGATGATCGGTCATCCACGCGCTGCTACCCGAAGAACTCCGCATGTCGCAAGTAAGATGTGAACCGTGACGCACCCGCTCTCGGCGGGGACGACCCACGGCAAGGTCCGCTTTACAAAAGGGGCAGACGTGTTCCCAATCGTTTCCGACGTAAGAACAGGATGGACACGTTTTCAGCATTGTCGTTAAGAATCTATTAGGTTAAATCTCTATGTCAAACTCGGCGAAGCAAGAACCATCCAAGGATGAGCGGTCATCCGGCATAATGCTTTGTAAACTTGACATACCGTAATATAAGCGGCGAACTGTCAGTTTCCCTGACACTTGCATGGTATTCTATAGAAAAGTAAAAATCGCCGAATGCGTGCCAAATTCAGCATGTCAAAATTAAATACTTATCTAATAGACAGCGTCAACATTGCAAATTGGAATGACGACGAGGCAAAAGTGTATCAGAACGATACGGATTCATGAAGCGACGACCCATCACCGGTGGTTCAACAGGGAGGTCCACGGATGAGTGATCTGCCAGAGGATGTTCCATGCACCTGCAATCCGCCTGGAGGACTTAGATAGGGAATCCCGAGGCCAAGAGCTCCGAGGATAAATCAGTAGCGGCAGAAGCGCGGTAAGCACCGGCGGAAGAAACCGGACCCCGGTACGGGAAGCCTACCCAGGCCGAAGGATGCCATTAACAGAAGGCTCTGCGATAGGTACTAAGCATGCCGAGCAGCGCAGACCAAACAAGACCGCACGGCAAGAGGCCATGAGCGATCCTTGGAAGAGCGATCACCCCTGCCTGCTTAAGAACCAGTTGGGAACCTGCGAGACCCAACATCGAAATACCCTGCCGCAACAGAAATCACACGGCCGAGTCGACGAATCTTACTTATGAATAGGAAGATTTATTTACCGGTCTCTGTAAAATTTCTTTACCATCTGGAAGGAATGCGGGTGTTGTCTTGAGGACCGTAAAGGAACTTTCCGCGATCTTACAAAATAATTTAACATGGTTGACTTTCTGAAAATATAACGGTAAGAATATTCGAAGGAAAAATTCTGATACGAAGAAACAAAAATCTCATGCTTCCTTCAAAAGCATAAAAAAATTTTTGACAGGTAGTAAGATTTACTTACGAACATCGCGAGGAGTGTTAAAGAATTATCCGTCGAATCAAGCGAAATCGTGCAATTGATTGACGTGGGTATGCTGGTTGCTATGCGTGTTCCAATAATTTTTACAGGATGGGGAAACATGCGCGATGGAAACGTTGCGATGTCCTCCCATCAGCCATAATGATTGAGTCAAGCATCCACGGAAGGGGCGATTTACTATTTAACATGGAACAGAACGAAGCAACAAGCAGAAGAAAATTTTTGAAGGTCGCAGCCGCTGCCGGGGCTGTCATCGCGACCGGTGCCGGACTTAAGAAAGCATTCTCAGCGGATAATCCATCCGGCAGCGATTCGCTCTCGGCAAGCTCTTCCCCAGCCGATACTTCGGCATCCGGAGCCGATACTGCCGCGGCTGGTGAGAAGCTAAAAGTTCTTACACCCAGCGGTACGCTTCTCGAAATTGACAGCGCCCATGCCTATGCTACGCAGCACAAGCCGGTATCCAATGAAGAAGCACGTATCGGCATACCAGGCCGAAAGTTCGTGATGGTCATTGATCTCTCGAAGTGCGATGGCTGCCGGAAGTGTACGAAGGCGTGTCAGAAAATGCACTTTACCCCACCGGACCGCGAGTGGATCAAGGTCTTCGAAATGAAGGATTCGGAAGAAACCGGATCTTACTGGATGCCGAAGCCCTGCTTCCATTGCGATAATCCTCCCTGCACGAAAGTCTGCCCCGTTGGAGCAACGTTCAAGCGGGAAGATGGCATTGTTCTCATCGATAATACCCGTTGCATTGGCTGCCGCTTCTGTATGGCGGCCTGCCCATACTCCACGCGGTACTTTAATTGGGAGCACCCTGCAGAAATTCCCGCCATGGCGGATATTCCGTACACGCCGGAACAAGGGTATCCGCGCCGCGTGGGAACTGCCGAAAAGTGCGATTTCTGTCCGGACATGATTCGTGAAGGGCGCATGCCGGCCTGTATCGATTCCTGTGATATGGGCGCACTCTATTTCGGCGATGAGAACGAAGATGCGGTAACCAATTCCAATGGTGAGACGGTCCGCTTAAGCACGTTGCTCGATCAGAACGCGGGATACCGTTTTATGGAAGAATTGGGAACGAAGCCACGCGTCTATTATCTCCCGCCCAAGAATCGCCGTTATCCGGAACCCGTGCATGCAACGGTCGTCGGATAATACCATCGTACAGTAGAGTAGAACGGTACCATCAGCCGCCACAAACCTTTATTATGGAACACATTACAAAACAGAAGAACGGAGTAGCAATGGCTCTTGCCGGAGGAGAAACGGGCGAGAGCCGTGGAGATTTTCCACTTCCGACTGGACCGGGCATCGAAAGCATACGCCAGCATTATTTGCGCCCCATTGCGCCGGGTAATTTTGGGACGCGAAGCAAGTATTGGATTGCTGGGCTCCTTGTTGTTATGGCATGGGGGCTTTATGCCTACATCCATCAACTACAGATGGGTCTCGAAGCCACGGCGATGCGGAACTATGTGTCATGGGGGCTCTATATTGCTACCTTCGTCTTTATTATCGGCATCAGCCATTCGGGCACTCTGGTCTCAGCCATCCTCCGGGTGACGAATCAGGAATGGCGGCGACCGATTACGCGATCGGCGGAGCTTCTGACGGCCGTCGCACTTATGTTCGGTGGGCTAATGCCCATCATCGACATGGGGCGTCCGGACCGCGTGCTCAACCTGATCTTTTACGGACGTATTCAATCCCCCTTACTGTGGGATGTTTTGTGCGTCACGACTTACTTTACGGGAAGTGTGATGTTCTTGTATTTGCCGATGATCCCGGACATTGCACTGGCGAAGAAGCGGTTTGCTACAACCGGCTCGAAGTTTCGGCTTTGGGTCTACGATAAGCTTTCGATGGGCTGGCAGGGAACTCCGGAGCAATGGCGCCGGCTCGAACGCGCCATGCGAGTCATGACCGTCATGATCATTCCGATCGCGGTTTCCGTACACACCGTGATCTCCTATATCTTTGCAATGACCTTACGGGCAGGATGGGATAGCACCGTGTTCGGGCCCTATTTCGTCGTCGGTGCACTGTATTCTGGTTCCGCCGGCGTGATCCTGGTAATGGCGGCATTCCGCAAAATCTATCACCTGGAAGAATTTATTACTCCGCGCCATTTTGACTTAATGGGGAAAATCGTGCTATCGCTCACGATGATTTATGCCTATTTCAATCTCAATGAATATTGGATCCCAGCGTATAAAATGGCCTCCGGGGAAGCGCCACTGCTGCACTCGCTCTTCTCCGGTAACCTTTCTACTCTCTTCTGGACCTTACAGTTCGGGACGGTGCTGATTCCCATCATTATCCTGGCCACTCCACGTGGTCGCAGGCCTACCCTTTCGGTTATTGCTTGCATCATCATCGTGGTCGGTGCCTGGGTGAAGCGATACGCCATTGTCATTCCCGTGCTTGAGCATCCATTCCTTCCGATGCAGCATGCCCCGCAATCGTGGACGCATTACTTCCCCAATTGGGTGGAATTCTCCGTTGTTGGTGGTATGCTGGCCGGAATATTCTTAGTCCTTACCCTCTTTTCGAAGTTCTTCCCCATTAGTTCCATCTGGGAAGTGGAAGAAGGCGTCCACCGATCGGAACATTCGGCGCACGATCACTCATCCGGTCAATCGCACCTTGCAGCAAATGGGAAGGACACTAATCACAAACACATTCCTGCAGTCGAGGAGGCCTTCGCGCAATGAAAATTCTAAGATGCTCTCTACTATTCGTGCTCGCACTATTCCTGTTCAGCGTGCATGTACGCCGCTCTCTGGCCATGGACTCTATGGGCGGTATGGCGATGGATTCCGCAGGCGCCAGCACCGCCGCTGTGAGCGCGAGTGGCGCCGGCGATTCCTCCGCTTCCAATGCCAAACTTACGCTCGCTGTAACGGATGGCGATACGGTTTGGAACGTCCAGGCGAACTTTATCGGCCCGGATTCAACCGGCAAGATCGGACCGCTCGCCAATCAGACCGTTAGCTTTTACGTCAAACGGCTCTTTGGCATCATGCCGATGCGAGACGATGATAACACGGGAACGACGGATGATTCCGGAAACGCCGTGATTCAAATGCCGAAAAACATTCCCGGTGGTACCACCGGGATGCTCACGATCATTGCTCGTGTGGAACAAGACGATCAAACCGGTTTGGTCGCCGCCAGCGATTCTGGACATTGGGGGAAGGTCGTTCCTCTCGAGGCTAATCCATTCCCACGCGCGCTGTGGGAGCCCAATGCGCCCATTTCCATGATCATCGTTTTTGTCATTCTCTTCGGTGGCGTATGGTCCACCTACGGATTTGTAGTAACTCAACTTGTAACCATTAAAAAGGAACACCAGAATGAAGCATAAATCAGTATCCTCCCTTAGTGCTATCTTTCTTTCGATAGCCATTGCGGGGTTCATCGTTGCGTTTATTGTGACGAATTCACCTGCAAGCAATGCCGGGAAATGGATGGCGCCAGCCTCCGCGAATAACATGAAAAATCCGGTCGCGAAGACGCCGGTCTCCATTCAGGACGGCAGGAAAATATTCAATAAAGAATGCAGTTCCTGCCACGGGCCAAAAGGTTTGGGCAATGGCCCAAAGGCGGGCGACCTGAATATTCAACCCAGCAACCTTGCCTCCCATTTGGTACAGAGCCAAAGCGATGGAGCGATCTTCTGGAAGATCACCACGGGCAATAAGCCGATGCCAACGTTTCGGACGGCCTATTCCGATCAAGACCGTTGGAACCTTGTGAACTTTGTACGCACGCTGGGAAAGTAAACGGAAGCATTTATCTCATTTCCGCGCATCCACAGCCCCCTTTACTGTCAATGCGCAACCCTGTTCATTTATCAGAACTACTACCATGAAACGATTCATCACGATTCAATTACTCCTGCTGGCAAGCGCGGTTCTGCTGTTGGTCTCCGTAACCAAAAGCAACGCCATGCCGATATTCGCTCGCAAGTATGGCTTCAAATGTTCGTATTGCCATACCACGATTCCGCGTTTGAACGAGACGGGATTTCGGTTCCGGGCCGCGGGCTTCCGGCTGCCAAGCGATATCGGTGGGCCACAACCCGATGAAAATTACCAACTCGGTAACTATCTTGCAATAGCGCTTACGGGTGCACTGTCTAATAACACAACAAATCCTCCGGGCGCAGCTTCTACTTCTACCTTTTCCATGGGACTCGATCAGATTATGGTGGCCGCGGCTGGTGCGATGACCCCGGAGATGTCCGGCGATGTACATTTGATGTACGATCCAATGAGCGGCACATTCGGGCTCGATAAAGCCTATGCGCAATACACCACCGGTGCCGAAAATGGATTCTTCACTGCCAAGCTGGGCGTGCTCGATCCGTTCCAGGGCTATCAGGCCTCGGATGAGGCGATGGGGCTTTCGGATCCACTCATAAAAGCCGACGCTGCGGTTGGACCCAATGGTTCCACGCTCTTCACGTCCGGTGGGCTTCCACAATTCGGATTGGAACTTGGATATACCTGGCCGACGACGGCTGTACGAGCTTCGGTCCTGGGTGGCGTGTTTAATTCCAGTGGCCAACCAATGCCCGTCGAGGGAACCGGTGGTAAACCGGTGGGACCCTCACAGAATAGCGTTGATTTTCAACTCTTCGTTACGCAGTTCCTGAATCAGGAAGGGGCCGGACTTTCGGGGTACTTCTACATGGGCAGTATCGACCTTCCGACCGGAGTTAGTTCCAGTTCGCCCGATAGCAATGTCTTTCAGGATAAGTTCATTCGCTATGCGATCTACGGAACGCTTCCCATCTCCTCGTTTCAGGTGCTGGCCGGTTGGCAACAGGGAACCGATAATAGCTGGGACTCCACGACCTTTGCGAAGGGTAGCGACTTTTCGAGTTCCGGATTCTTTGGTGAACTCGATTACCAGCTCGCTCCGCTTCTGGGCGTGGGCGTCCGCTATGATCAATTCGATCCCTGGACGAAGCAATCCGATAATCTAATAAACGGTGTGGCTGGCTTTGTCAATTATGCCGTTGGGGACGGGCTCCAATTCGTTGGAGAATATCAGTCACTTACTACTCAGCAAGGCCCCGGACAAAAAGAGACCGACGGTAGCTTTGGAATCAACGTGATCTGGATTCACTAAGAAGTCGTAGAACGCTATGAAGCTGGCTGCAAAAGGCGGCCTGCTAAGGTTATGTATGGGAGATGCCTGAGAGGCATCTCCCATTTTTTGTCGTATTTCTGCATTTCCTCCTATGAAACAAGAACGTTCTCTTTCGACCCAGCCGCTCGTACCGTTGATCTGCACAATCCGGAACAGCCGCGTCATGTTCGAGGCGGACTTAGCCAGATTGTATGGCGTTAGCACAAAGCGTTTTAACCAAGCATTTAATCGAAATCGTCTCCGATTTCCGGAGGATTTTGCATTTCAGCTTTCAGCTGTAAGAATGTAAGATACTTCCATTAGAAACACAAGAGCTCCTTTTGAGGTCGCAATTTGCGACCTCAAACAACGAGAAAGAAAATAAGGGGATGCCGACGCTATCTGCCCTGGGCCCTCACCGAGCACGGCGCGCTTATGGCCGCAAATATTCTTCGAAGTAAACGTACTCGCGAAATGAGTGTCTTTATCATTCGAGCGTTCGCAAAACTACGCGAGGAAACTGCTGCAAATGCGGTAATCCTCAAACGCTTTGCGGAGATTGATAGGACATTGCTTGTGCATGAAAAGGAGCTGCGAAAGCTTTATCAACAGCTCCGTCCACTGCTGGCTCCTGGCGAAGTGTCATCCAAACGAAGAATCGGATTTCGAACTCCCGGTGAAGAGGGCTCTCTCACATCAAGCAGGGATGGGCGAAAGTAGCATGTCGCAATATGTAACCAGTTCAAGCATTCGCCACTCGTTTCAGGAAGCAGACTCGTGAAATGGCATCATATATCGCATGGCTGCCAATGTGCTCATAGCCGAGCGCTTCATTCATGTGGATAGCTTCAGCATTTTCCGGATGCTGGAATGTAAAGATCCATTCGATACCGCGCGATTTACATTCCGCTTCAAGTGTGCTCTTTAGTTCACGGGCGATCCCTTGCCGGCGGAATTCCGGCTCGACCCACAGATCGAAAATCTCTGCAAAGCGCATGGAAGACCCAATGATTGGAATAAGAAGTTTCCAGGTATTTTCCGTGACCGTTGGTTCCGAAGGGTTTGAAGTGCGAACCATGATAGCGCCGACGGAACGATTAGCAGTTTGAGCAACGAAGCTAAAGTTCTGACTTTCCTCTAGGAAGCTTCGGATCAGGGCCTCCCGTTTGGCCTTAGCTCCCTGCCAATCGAAGCCCTCCCGATCGCAGGAACGCTGGTCGATGGAAAGCAGAAGTGGGAGATCGACCATCGTGGCGCGGTGTAGGGAATAATCCATAGCCAGTGGAACGCCATCCTGGGCAAGAACGTCATTGAGGGACTCTAAGAAGCTCGAACGAAAGCAATAAAAAACCCTCTCCGTTCGAGAGGGTTTTCAGTGTGATCTTCTCTAACCGATTACTTTTTCAGGCTCTGTAGGAACGCTACGAGCTCATGGAATTCGCTATCGGAAACATCGACGGGGTCCATACCGGCATCGCTGGCCTTTTTGGTCGGATGAAGTAGGCGATCGACCAGCGTATCGGGTCCGAGTTTGTCCGCGGCGCCAAGAAGCGCTGGGGCTTTATCGGTTCCCTCACCATTCTCGCCGTGGCATTGGTCGCACGAGTTATCCAGAAAAACGCCTTTACCGGCTTTTGCCGCCGGACTCAACGCGGCGGCAGCATTGGCAGTGGAACCACCAACCACTTCCGGCACAAACGGGGAAGTCATAAACGCGTTCGCGAGAGAATCCTGCTTGGTAATCTGTTTTGCAACTGAGGGATCGTTCGTATCCTGATAGTTGCTTTGCCATCCAAGAAAGAGAAGCGCGCAAAATACGATCGCAAAGGAAAACGATGCGACGGGCCGCTTCCACGGTCGTCGTTCCAAGCGGCGATCCAGGAACGGTAACACCACAAGTATGAGTGCAATGATACCGGGGATCACCACAATGCCAATTACGGAATATGCACCGCTCCAATATTTCAGCCATTGGAACATCGGAAGGTAATACCACTCGGGCCGAGGAAGGAAGGACGTATCGGCGGGATTTGCCTTCGGCCCAAGACCTACCGGATAAAGGTAGGCGAGCAATCCAAGCGTGCCAATCAGGACCGTCGCAAATGCGATATCCATCAGGACCTGCTTGGGGTAAAATTGCTCCGCCTTTTGCTGTGGCATAATCGGATGTTCGGAGACCGGTCCAGCGCTTCCGGCTTTGCGGAAGAGATAGACGTGAAGCCCCACGAAGAGGAAAATGCACGATGGAATCAGAAATACGTGAGCGACGAAGAAACGGGACAATGTAAGTGTTCCCATCTCCGTGCCACCCCGCAGGAGCTCCTTAATCCAGTTCCCAACGAGCGGTACTTCGCCGGCAATGTTTGTCCCAACCGCCGTAGCGAAATAGGCTTTCTGGTCCCAGGGAAGTAAATAACCGGTGAATGCCATGAGGATCACCAGGCCAAACAGTCCCAAACCTGAAAGCCATAGAATTTCCCGACGCCCTTTGTAGGAGCCAAAGAAATACGTTTGCCCCATGTGGACGAGGAGCGTTACAACCATGGCACTCGAACCATACGAGTGCAGGCTCCGAAGGAACGATCCAGCAGTAACGACCTTCGTAATGTATTCGATCGTCGTATGGGCGTGATCGGCGCTCGCGACATAATACATCGCAAGAAAGACTCCGGTCACAATCTGCGAAAGCAGAATGTAAAGGAGTCCCGAGCCAAAGACGTACGACCACCGCGCGCCACCGGGGATTGGTTCATTCAGCGCTTCATCGGCCAGATGAAAGATTCCCGTTCGTTCATCGAGCCAGCGCATGAAGCGTAAGCTGCGTAAATGCTTTCTCATGCCATCACCTCCTTCGTTTTGACGAGGTTACGGAATGATTGATAGCGCACCTTCAGATGACCCTCTTCGATTTTGGATTCGAGTGAATCCATATCTCGCGGCGGGGGCCCTGAAATCAGTTTGCCGGTTGCCGCAAACTTACCACCATGGCACGGGCATTTGAATTGGTGATCGTCATCGACATACTTAACCGAGCAGCCCAAGTGTGGACAGACCGCCGTTAGCACCGCCGGTTGGCCGTCTGCGCCTTTGATTACGTACACCACCTTTTCGGAATTGACTTTTCTCCAACCATCGAGTTGGGTAATCGAGATCGTCTTCTTTTGTGGTGTGCTCAGGTCACCCAAATCATCCACGGAACCCAGGTCGGTCCATTCCGTTTCCTGGGAAACCCGGAGCAGCGGATCGATCGCGAACCGAAACAGCGGTACGGAAAGCGCGCCTGCTACTCCCACGGTTCCGATTCCGAGGAACCATCCGAGGAACCGGCGCCGCGCCACAGACTCCGCCGCACCGAGCGTGCCACCGGCGGCCGTATGTTCGTGCCCGGAAGTCATCTCTAAATGCGAAGCATCATGCGCCGAGCGCCCATTCGTTGGAATGGGCGCCCGTTGCTGGATTTCGTTGGATGACCGATTATCCGTTACTTCTTCTTTTGACTTTCGAGCCATGCCGTCAGTGTGTTAAGTTCTTCATCGGAACCAGTGAACTTTTTCATGTGCTTTTTGCCATGCTGTTCCACTTCCTTGTGCAGCCACTGCTTCATCCAGTCCTGCGTATGGCGGTCGCCAACGTCGGAAAGATCGGGTGGTGGATACTTCGCACCTTCCGGCGGCTCGCTGGTATGATGAATACCCTGCGAGGAGATCGAATGGCACTTGTTGCACCCGTTATCGAGGAAAAGGCTCTTTCCCGAATTGCTTTTGAGTGTGGCGCTCGTGAGTAAACCGGTCGCGAGCAAACCTAAGAATAGTGTTTTCTTCATCGAATTATTATCCTTCCTTTGATTTATTGGAACCAACTGACACGCAGCGCAAAGGCATTATTCTGTGCTGTTCCCAGCAAGCTCTCTCCATTCGAAGTCGGAGTCTTTGTGCTCGTGGCAGCGTAGGAGGCGGTGAGCGAGAACCCATCGCCGAAATTATAGTCCACGTAGCCCGTAATCACGTTAATGTTATCGATGCTGGCGTTCGAATTGTCTGGCGTTACTGCATCGTAGCGCGCGCCAACGCCGATGAGGTCCGTAACCGGATAATCGGCTTCGCCGAACCAGCCAGAGCTGCTGATATCCGGGCCATACGAGAAGGTTTTCAGAGCCCAGCTATTATCGGAACCGTGTTCATAGCCGCCTTCCAGAAGGACCTTCGCGACGGGAATCGGGTAACTCGCATAGATCGCATAGCGGCTGAATTTATTTTGCCAGAATTCCGAATCGACATTGGTCGAAGCAGAGCCCGTGTTAATGTCGGCGTTTCCAAGGTAGTACGCCGCGGAAATACCGCCACCATCCTCGGTCAGGATATAGTTGGCCCAAAACATATAGTCAAAGGAATTAGCGGAGGGGGCTTGCCCTGCACCGACGCCGGTCGGTTTACCGGCCACGGCTGCCGAAGGCTTTCCGCCGGCATAGGTATAACCACTCAGGACTTCCGCATGTACCGTCGCTTCACCGAAGACATATCCGAGATCGATTCCCATATTGGAACCAGTCAGTCCGGTGTACGTGGGCTTTACCCCGCCATTCTGATAATTATACAAGCTGATTGCATACCCCGAATTCATCTTCGGGCTGCCACTCCACCCACGATCGGAGCCGCCGTAGCCCATGAAGGTATTAAGCTTTCCAATGCGTGCCGAGAACCAGGAATCTTCGGTACCCGTGTAATAACCAACAGAAGCCGTCGAAACTTCGAGGCTGCCATTGGTGCTGAACCCGAGTTCCGATTCTGATGAGATATTCGGCGTTAGAGCGCCGAATATGGCATAGATAGAACCACCGGTGAAGGCCATGTTCATGTTGCTAACCGAGGGCGATCCGGATGCCGCCGCGGTTGCCGACGACTGATTCACGGCAAAATTCAGCCTGCCCGCGAAGTAGTCCCCGATGTTATACGATGCTTGTTTCTGCCCGATTTCGTCCGGCATCCGGTAACCGGCTGCACGGAATTTCCAGCCGAATTCGTTCAGTTTCGGAATTACGTCATGGCAGCTGCCGCAGCCAAGGCCGTACTTCCGCGCGAAATTAGGCATCGCGCTGGCCGTGTGTAGTATGGGAATTACGGGCGATGCCGAAATCGCGAAGAGTGCAAGCAGGAGCGCCATCACCCGTAGTGTCTGTTGGAGTTGTAAGCTATGAGAACGCATAGTGTTTCTTTGGTTATGGTTGAAGTTCGAAGGCCAGGATCCGCTATCCGTGGTCCGGCGTGTGGCCAACAGTGTTCCGAAATTCGGAACCCCGCCCCGCAAACCGGAAGCAGCGTCGGCGATGCTCGGACTCTACGGACCTCGGGCTCCCGGCCTTTGAGGCGCTTGGCCTATCAAGCAGCATACCTACCGGTACTATTTGCGGGAATTAAAGGATTTTGAGCACCCGGAAGATTTCAATCAGTTAAGTTTACTTACAGCGTTAATAAAATCTTTCACACACGTTTTATGAACCCGTAAAAACATTGCTATGCACGAGAACTATTTTCCAGAAACCGTAGGAATTAATAGTCAAATATTCTTACGCGCGAACGATCTAAAGGTGAATATTTCTTTTACACATCGTAGGGGTGCATTGCAATCGCTCCCTGTTTCATGCAAATTTCTTAACTGGGAATGAGAAAGACGCGCTAACAAATCTTACGGACTACGGACAGTGGAAAGTGGACAACGGATAGTGGATAATGGAAAGTACCGTGGACAACGGATAGTGGATAGTACCGCCTGAGTAGTCTCCATTATCCACTATCCACTATCCACTTTCCACTTTCCACTACTGAAACAGTTTCCGGAACTTCTCCCGCCATTCCGAGAAGATTTCGTAAATCGTCGGGATGACCACCAGCGTAAGGATCGTGGACGTAATGACGCCGCCGATCACCGCACGGCCCAGCGGAGCCCGGAAATCCGCGCCTTCTCCCGCGCCGATAGCTACCGGGATCATGCCCGCGATCAGCGCAAGCGTCGTCATCATAATTGGACGCAACCGCACCCGGCCCGCCTCGATGAGCGCCTCCCGCAATGGCATACCTCCTTCGTGTTGCCATTTCGCAAAGTCGATGAGAAGGATCGCGTTCTTCGCTACGATACCCATCAGAAGCATGATACCGATCAGCGCCATTACGTTCAGCGTATCGCCCGTGATGAGCAGCGCAAGCACCACGCCGATCAGCGAGAGCGGAAGCGAAATCAGGATCGCAACCGGATCTAAGAACGAGCCGAATTGCACCACTAAGATCAGGTACATCAGCAATATCGCAAGACCAAGCGCCTCGAAGATCGCTACATAGAACTCCCCTTGTTGCTGCACCTGGCCGCCATTCGTTACCCGAATGCCCGGCGGTAGTTTTAGCTTCGCTACCGCGCTATTGATATCCTGGGACACCTGCCCGAGCGAACGGCCCTGCGTATTGCACTCCACGTTGATGACCCGGTCCTGGTTCAAATGGTCTATCTCCGCTGGGCCAAGACCTTGCGTTATGTTCGCAATCTGCCCGAGTGGAACAATTCCTGCTCCGCCCGAACCGCCTGCCTGAGTGGGAGCGACCACCAAGGGAACTTGTGCCAGATTCGCGGCGGACTCCCGCGCTTCCGGAGCCAGCCGCACCGTCACATCACGCGTCTTGCCGGTCGGATCGACCCAGTCGCCCGTCTTCAGGCCGGCGAAGGCCGGAAGCAGCGATTGGGCGACCTGGCCCACCGTCAGCCCCATCGACCCAATCAGACCGCGACGCAAAGTGACTTCGATTTCCGGCTTTTGCCCTTTGGTCGAAAGCCCAATATCCGCCGTGCCGGGGACCTTCCGAATGGCGTCCTCGATCATCAGCGAAGCGTGCTCCATACTCGCTTCGTCCGAGCCCTGGACCTGTAGCTGCACTTCCTTTTGCGCGCCGCCGAACCCGCTGGAAAACACGTACGCGTCCACGCCGCCAATGGTCGCAAGCTGTTTGCGGAAGACTTCCGCGAGTTCCCATTGCGCCAGCGAGCGGTCCGCTTTCGGAATCAGCTTTACATAGATAGAGGCTTGCGTCACATCGCCGGAACCGGATGACGTGCCCAGCATCGTCGTTTCGCTGCCAATCGTCGTGTACGTGTAGGCGACTTCCCGGTGGGCCCGCAGCAGGTTGGTAAGCTCCTGCGTCTTCGCCAGGGTATAGCCAAGGCTGGAACCCGGCGGTGCCTCCACCGAGATCGTGAGTTCCGAGCGGTCGCTGTTCGGAACGAAGCCGGAGCCGCCGTATTTGGCTTGCACGAAGAGCGCACCGAAAAATGCAACCACGGCGATCACCACCATCCACCACCGATGGTCCAGCGCCCACGCGATAATGCCGCGATACCCATCCGCGGTCCGATTGAACCAGGTATTGAACGCATCCAGCCACGGATACATAATCCCGAGCACGCCTAAGCCAAGCAGCAGGTAACTTAGGAGGGGGGTGGCCAACCCGTACACAAGCCCGCCAAGCCCAAACAAGAAGGATGCAATGCCAAGTATGGTCGGGAGCGTTTTCCGGCGCGTGTGGACTACGGTATGGGGGTCCGGCCAGTAGGCCGAAAGCATCGGGTCCAGCGAGAAGCTCACGAAGAGCGATACGAGCACCGCGCACGCTACGGTAAGCGCGAACGGCTTGAACCATTGGCCGGAAAGACCGCCCATGAACGCGACTGGAACGAAAACGGCAACGATAGAAAACGTCGTTGCCGTTACCGCCAAACCGATTTCATTCGTTCCATTATGGGCGGCCGTCAGGTGGTCCTCGCCGAGTTCCACATGGCGCACGATGTTCTCGCGGACGACGATCGCATCGTCTATCAGAATCCCAATCGCGAGCGAAAGGCCCATGAGCGACATCGTGTTCAGCGTAAAGCCGGCCGCCAGCACCGCCATAAACGCTGCGAGAACAGAAACAGGCAAGGCGAGGCCGGTGATAACCGTCGAACGCCACGAATTCAGGAACAAGAAGACGACCAGCACCGTAAGCAACGCGCCTTCGAAGAGGGTCTCTTTTACGTTCTCCACCGAGCGCGTGACCTGAACGCCCTGGTCTTTCACAATATCGAGTGTGGTTCCCGGAGGTAGCGTCTTTTTAATGCCGGCAATAGCCGCGCGAACAGCATCTGCCACCGTAGCCGTGCTGGCGCCTTTCGCTTTGGTAATATCCAAGCCCACACACGCTTCGCCATTGAATAGCGCCATCGTTCGTGCCTCTTGCGCGGTATCCGCAACAGAGGCAACATCCTGCAAGCGAATGACTTGCCCGTTGCGCGTGGCAATCGGCACATAGTTGAAGTCGTTCGGATTTTCTATCCTTCCCTGAAGCCGAATGGACTGCTCTGTGAGTGGCGTTTGCAAGGAACCCACCGGTGCCGCAAGGTTCTGCGCCTCGAGCGCCTGCACGACCTGCGCTACGCTCACTCCGTTCGCTTCCAAATCCCTGGGGCGGACATTTACCGCGATCTCGCGATTGACGGCCCCTTCAATGGCGACCTGCGCGACTCCATCGATGGCCGAAAGAGCTTTCTTGATTTCCGGATCGGCAAGCGATGTTAAATCTGCCGGCGTCATACCGGGCGAACGCAGCACGAGCGAAACAATCGGCAATTGGTCCGGATCGAATTTCTCGAGGATCGGCGGCTTCATCTCCGTCGGCAGGTCATTCTGGATGGTCGAGATGGCATCCCGTACATCCGCCATCGCTTCGTCGGGATTCTTCGAAAAGACGAATTGGATTGTGATTAGCCCAAAGCCATCGAGCGATTGCGAGGTCATTTTATCGAGGCCGCTTATGGATCCAAATGCCTCTTCCATACGGTCCACGACTTCGCGTTCCACCTGCTCCGGCGAGGCGCCCGGATAGGGGACGGCAACGACCACAATGGGGTTTGTAATGTCCGGGAACTCGTCTATTTGCAGATTTGCAAGGGCAAACAGTCCAAAGATGACCAGCGCAATCATCGTTACCACCGTAACGACGGGTCGCTTGATCGCAAAATCGGAAATAAACAAGTGCGGTCCCTAAGTGCTAAAGTACTGAGTGCTGAAGTGGCCCTACTATTTTGCCGGTGGTGCGTTGGGCGGAGTCTGGGGCGTATCGGTGATAGTCTTCACTTTAGATCCCAGCGCAATATCCATGGCTGCGCCGCGAAGAACGGTATCGCCGGTGGAAACTCCGGAAGTAACTTCGATAAGATTATCTTTGGTATCCAGCGTCCCCAGAGTAATAAGCACGCGTTCCACCACCCCGCCTTTTACTCGCATGACGGCCGGTGTAATGGTTCGGTGGTCAATCGCGTCCGTTGGTAAGGCGAGGGCGTTTTTCACGCTACTGGCTATGCGGCCTTCGGCATACAGCCCACCGACCAGCGTTTTGCCGGTGTTCGGAATGTCCGCATAAATTCTCACCTGCCGCGTCACCGGATCGGCGGTCGGATTGATCCGCGCAACCACGCCCTGGAATTTGCGACCGGGATAGCCCGTAATATCGAATTGAACAGGTAATCCTATATGGACCACTTCCAAGGCATCCGCCGGAACGGTTCCCTGCAACTCGAGCGTCGAAGGATCGACGATGGTATATAACTGGGTGCCTTGCTGGACCACATCTCCGACGGAAACGCTTTTTTCGCTCACAATTCCCGAGAACGGAGCTCGGACCGTGGCATATCCCAGTTGTTTCTCTGCACTCGCCAAAGCAGCGATTGCCTGTGCCACGCCCGCCTGTGCGGCGACTGTTGCTTTTCGAGCTTCATCCACACTCTGCTGCGAAATCGCTCCGGCCTTCAGCAGTGTTTCCTGGCGTTCCTGTTCGCGCTGAGCTACGTCCAAAGCGCTCTTAGCGTTCGTGACTCCGTTTTTGGCGCTGGTCACTGCATCGGTGAGTGCGCTATTGTCGATGGTGGCGATTACTTGTCCTTCTCGAACCGGGGAACCCTGATCGACCATCGTTCGCAGGACCGACCCCGAAATCTGCGCGCGGACGACGGCCTGATCGCGTGGAACTAACGTGCCGCTAATCACGGGCCCGCTTTCGATTTGCTGCACGTGCGCCACGACGTAACTTTCCGGTCCAAGCTCCATCGCCGGCGGCGGGCCTGCTGGAGGCGCCTTATGACAGGACGCAACGAAAAAGGTGGCAAGGGCGAGGAACGCGAACCTATATAGGGACGGACGGACTTTGGGCCTATGCGCGCCTTCCCCACTCTTCTCCTCCCGCGAGCGGGGGGACAGAGGAGGGTAAGACACCTGCGTATCGTAATTCGTCATTCGAAAATGGTTATTGATCATGGTGCGGTTGCCCCCGAAGCTGCGCCCGTGTTAAGTGGAGCGGTAAGGCCTTGTGAAGAAGTTTGTGCTTGCGCGGCGGGCGAGGATGCGGCTTGTTCGGTAACGGCTCCCTGGGCTCCCGATGCCGCAACTGGCGCTTGCGCTGGATTTACCGGCAAGTCCTTCAGGAGCGATAATTTAGCTCGGGCCACCTGATAATCACGAATGGCGGTCGCCCAGTTGGCCCGCGCCTGCTCCTCCTGAATCCTCGCATCATCCAGCTCGACTTGTGTGGAAATGCCCTGCTCAAACCGGACATTGGCGATCTGGTATGCGCGCTGGGCTTCGCCGGTCGTACTCTCGGTCGCGCGCAGGTTTGCTTCGGCGGAGTGCAATTGGTTGAGCGCGACACGGGTATCGAGCGCGGCGGCTTCGCGAGTCTGGACGAGCCGTGCCTCGGCTTGTTCCACGCCGCCCTCGGCTTCTTCGATATTTCCGGCGATATTGCCTCCGGTATAGATGGGAATGGAGAGCGTAATGCCAGCCGTCCAGTTGGTCAGCCAGTCGTTCGAGTTTGGGAAGAGATTGGCGGGGTACGCGACGGGCGAATAGGCGGAGCTAATGGAAATCTGCGGCCATTGAGCGCTTTCCGCAACGCGCACCTGCGCTTTGGAGGCGGTGAGGTTGTCCACCGCCTGCCGAACACTTGCGCGCTCATTGGTGGCTGTGTCGCTCATCATTGCAAAGCGGGCTTGTGAGTCAATAATCGGTGTCGTGAGGACCAGCGAATCGTCGAGCGGGTCATTGAGCAACTGCTTGAGGCGATAATACGCCACTGCCCGGTTGTCCTCGCTTTGTAGCACGATGGGGACCTGGTTATCGCGGGCCACTTTAGCGCGTAGCGCATCGAATTCAGCCTTCTGGCCGACCTTGTAGGCCAGATCGGTCTGCCGATAGACTTCCTGCGCCTCAGCCAGGGCATCGCGGGCAATCTTAACGATGGTATCGGCAAGTATTGCGTCGTAATAGCTTTGGGTAACATCGAGCACGAGCTGCGCCTGGGCGGCGGTAAGGTCGATATCGGCGGCGTGCTCCCGCGCATTTGCGGCGTCCCGCTGGGCGGTGAGTCTTCCGCCGGTGAAGATATTTTGGGACGCGCTGATCCCGAGGGTGTAGGTATTGGGCCGTCCAAAGGGTAGGTTCTTAAAGAGGGAACCCAACGAAGCGGCGGTACCGGTATCGGGTCCCGAGGAGAGTCCGCTATATTGGGACTTGAGTGTCCGGGTATAGTTTGCCGAGATACCCACCTGCGGCAGCATTCCGCTCAGGGCAACCGCTTGCCCACCCTTCGCGGCCTGGACCTCACCTTGTGCCAGCTCGATTTCTTCGCCGCGATGGAGCGCAGTGTTGATGGCATCATCCAGGGAGATGGCAACCACATTGGATTGTGCGAATGCGATGGATGAATGGCCGATTATTGCTGCAAGGAGCAGTACGCAGGGGCGCATTTTTTCCCCCTTTCTCCCCCCGCGAGCGGGGAGAGAAAGGGGGGAAAAGCGAGAGCGTTGTGTGAAAGGCATTATCATTCCGCGCGGGTAAGACGCCGAAATACGTCGGATATTGTGAGAAGATTCGGGAAACCAGTAGATAGTGCGGGAAATGATGAATGTAGAATGGTGAATGATGAATTGCGGCATTCATCATTCACCATTCTACATTATTGCTGTCATTGGCGCGAACGCGGGCAGCAGCCGGCGTTCGGCGGTACGCTACTCTCTGGTCGTATGGCAGTTACCGCAGCTAAAGCCCTTGCCGGTCTTCGGGTCGAACAGCGGCATACTAAGGAGGTTGGCCATCGAGGGTTTCACGGTCTTGTCCATGAATTCCATCCACTGTGGTTTATCGCGCACGAGCTTTTGGAACAGTGCCCTGGTATTCGGTAGCTTAGGCAGTTCGGGATTGGGCATCTTGAACTGTCCGTTGTGAGCGCCTTCGCCATGGCAGGTAGCACACTTCATATCGCGAAACTTCTTGGCGTCGAATTGTACGAAGATGGGCTTGATCTTCGGCATGATAACGTCCTTCATGTATGCCTTTCGTTGGTCATGGGTCATTTTTTCCCAGTTGATGACAGAGTCCGCCTTGACGACGGTGTCGGTAACGTGCAGGCTATCGGCGGGGCCGGACGTACGCAGCATGTTCGGCCGGGGATAATCGGTTATTCCGCGATTGCTCATCCATCCCGTCGTTGGCAGCAGAGATGTAATCCAAAGAGCTATAAAAGATAGGAGAGTGAGATTCATTGGTTCAAAAAGGCTAATCGCTAATCCGGCTGATTGCTCCACCGGCTTTCATTCTAACGCGTTCCCACGAGGAGATGATTAGGTTAAAAAGCTATAAACGAGAAACGAGTGTGTTAAGAATCCCGTAAGAGTAATGTCGCGCAACGTCCCTGACGAAAGAGAGGAAATCCATGGGCGCGGAGTGATCGGCTTTGTCGGAGATGGCTCGAATTACGAGATAGGGAACTTTGTACTCGTGGCATACCTGGGCTACCGCCGCACCTTCCATTTCGACACACAGCACGTTTGGAATCTCCACGCGTAAAGTTTCCAGCTTTTCTCGGTGCGCGATAAATTGGTCGCCGCTGGCGATGGTACCGACATGAACGCTCCGCGTAGCGCCGAACTTCCATGGATGATCGCTCATCGGATGATCGCTCATCCCTGCAGCGCTAGACGAGATGTATTCTTCGGCGGCTTTCCTGGCAAGGACTACGAGGCGCTCCTCGACGGGGAAGTAGCTAATTCCGAGAAAGGGAATGGCATATTTAGGAAGCATTCCTCCCGCATCATCGCTGATGCGGGCGGCGCTGACATCGAAATCGTGTTGAATGAGCCGGTCGGCGATAACCACATCGCCGACATCGAGGTGCGTGGCAACCGCCCCCGCGACGCCGGTGAAAATAATGCAATCGACGTTGAAGCGTTCGATGAGGGCGGTCGCAGTGGCTGCTGCGGCGACTTTACCCCATCGGGAAAAAACTAAGACGGCATCGCATCCCTTAAAGCGCCCTATGTGATATTCGCGTCCCGCAACGAATTGGCTGGCATCTCGCTGGAAGTCTTCTGCAATGCGTTCAATTTCCTCGGGCATTGCGCCGATAATACCAAGTTTCATGATGGGTAGCTTATGCAATTCGTCCGTGCGTACATCGAGCTACCAGTTCGCTGGCAGCATATAGGGCGAAGAGAATAGCGGTGATCCAAAAGCTGGGTGGCAAACTCGTAGCGCATGCAATGAGAATCCCGGCTGAGACGGCGACGAGGGCGATACAGACCGAGGCAATCATACCCTGCCAGAAGGTCCGCGCCAGTCGGGCGGCAATCCCTGCCGGTCCGATAATGAGCGCGAAGACCAATAAAATGCCGACGACCTGGCTTGCGAGGGTGACGGCAATTGCAACGATTACCATAAACGCAATGGACATTCCTGCGAGAGAAATACCTCGAGCCTCGGCAAGATCGGGTTGGATACTTGCAAAGAAGAGTCGTCGCGAGAAGAGCAGCAAGCCGATAAGTGTACCGGCCGCCAGCCAGATCATTTGAGAGATCGCGGCTGAGGAAACACCGAAGATGTTCCCGAAGAGAATAGCGGAGGCTTGCCCGGAAAATCCACGATAGAGCGCAAGGAAGAGCAATCCTACACCAAGGGCGATGGAGAGGACCATTCCGATGGCAATATCGCGCTGCTCGATGCGATTGCCGAACGCACCCATCAGTGCTCCGGCGAGGGCGGAAATTCCAAGCATTCCGAACATGGGACTGATGGCAAGAAGCGCGGCGCCGGTTGCGCCTGTAAAGCCAATGTGTGCTAAAGCGTGAGCAGCAAAGCTGGTGCGGCGAATGACCACGAAATAGCCGATCACCGCACTGAGCGCACCCGCGAGCGAGCCCGCGATAAGCGCATGCTGGACGAAATCATAAGTGAGATAACTCGTCAGGATTTCAAGCATGGAATGCTTGAGCAAATCTTAGGAGGAGTAAATTCCCCACGGCCAAAGAAAACTTCTGATCACGTTATCCTGAGTAAAGTTCGGTGGAGCGAAGCTGAACCGTACGTGTCCCCTGGTTCGTGTATTTTTTTGTCCAACGAGAGGGAACCCTTCTAGTTCTCTCTCGGCTTTAATCGCAGCTTCATTTTTTTGCAAACTTTCCGATGATAAGGTCATCATTTACACTTCGTTTCACAATCGCATTTTTGCTCCACTCCACTTTGTTTGCTCTTTTCACATCCAACATACGTGCGCAGATGATTTCCGGTAGTTGGGAGGATGCGTCCACAATAGGGTTTACCGCGCGTTATGGCCTGACATCCAATGTAATCGGTGGGAAGATATACGTTTTTGGAGGGATTTCTAGTGGTTCTGTTGTAAATACACTGGAAGTGTTTGATCCCGCAACCGATTCTTGGAGTACCCCCGAAACCGCAGGTCTTGCATCGCCTCGAGCGTTTCACACTGCTTCGGAAGTCGGTGGCAAGATCTATATTATAGGGGGGATAACGCAGACATCCTCAACCTATCCTGATAGCATGGTTGATGTATTCGACCCAGCTACGAGTAGTTGGAGTTCACTGGTCACATCGGGTACCTTTATTCCGCGTCTCTGGCATTGTGCAGCAGCCGTCGGAAACAAAATATATGTGTTTGGGGGGGATACAACATTTCAAGCTGTTCCAACAATTACGAAAACGGTCCAAGTCTTAGACCTCGCGACGAAGGCCTGGAGTACCCTCACTACAACCGGCAAATTCATTCCTCCATTCCTGTCCACCTGCAACGTGATTGGCAGTAAAATATATTTTACAGGTGGTGAGGATTCCACTGGCAACCATAGCCTGAGCACCTACGAAATTTTTGATCCGGTAACAAATTCATGGACCATCCCTGCGACTGAGGGTAGTATGGTTGCTAGAGGCGGACAAGCTTCAGCCTATGTGGACTCCAATTTAATAGTTTTTGGCGGCTTCGGCGCATCATCTGACATTTCTTCAACGCAAGCCCTTTATATATCAAAAAACGAATGGTATACCCCCTCATTCGGAGATGGTTTCATTGCACGCGATGCATTGACTGCAAGCACTGTAAACAATGAAATTTTCACAATCGGTGGTGAGAATAATGCTAGCGTAGCGCTTAGTATTAATGAAATGCTTACGTTGAAAAGTGACATTGTCACTCTAAACAACGCAGATTCAGCATTGGACATATTTCCCAACCCCGCGACAAGCATTCTCCATATCCTTTGCAACGTAGCTCCTATAAGGGAGATTGTAATTTTTGATGCGCTCGGTAGAAAGGCCCTTGATATCGAAGAGAAAGTGCATTCTATATCGACCGACGGGCAACAAGACTACGCCGTTGACCTCCAATCATTATCACCTGGAAATTATTTTATTGAAATTCGAACTAACGAGGAGAATTCTTGGCAGCGTTTATCCATTTTACGTTAGGTACAGGAGGAATTGCCACATTGTTTCATTCGGCTGAGTGCCGCTTGATCTAATTCGTCTTCGGAATTATGCGTGCTGGTGCTCCGCTTCCGTAACGTTGCCTTCGGTGGCGACGATAAAGATTCTTCCTTCCGCTCGTACGACCAGCATGTGCATGCCATAGAGCTTGCTCAAGGATTCTTCGGAAATCACCGATTCCACCGGGCCGATAGAAGCGCCGCCGCCGGCCACGTAGAGCACGCGGTCCATTACGCGGATGAGCGGATTGATGTCGTGGGCCACGAAGAGGACGGTGGCACCGGTCTCGTGCTGAATGTGGTGAACGGTATCGATCATTCGTGCTTGATGTTTGGGGTCTAGCTGATGAGCG
>JAKAIL010000156.1 GCA_021825235.1 Bacteroidota bacterium
CCAACGTCTATGCGCGATGGCTATGCCTTTCGCCAGCATGTCGAGGCTGCCCGTCGCAACCGCGGAGTCGAGATGATCCCGGAGTTCGATGTATTTCCGGTGTTTTATTTCACCAATCATCAGGCGGTGATCGGTCCGGGCCCCATAGAAGTCATGCCGGAGCATTTGAACCGGCTGGATTACGAACTCGAAGCCGCTATTGTAATGGGAAAGGAAGGCCGCAACATCAAAGCCTCCCAGGCGGACGAATACATTGCCGGTTACATGGTGATGAACGATTGGAGTGCCCGCGCACTGCAAATGGAAGAGATGAAGCTGAATCTCGGTCCGGCAAAAGGAAAGGATTTTGCTACCGCTATCGGCCCCTGGCTGGTCACACGTGAGGAGTTGGCGCCAAAGCGTATTCCCTCGGACCGTGGCGAGCGCTACGACCTTGTCATGACCGCAAGCCTCAATGGAAAGGAATTGAGCCGGGGAAACTTAAAAGATATGTCCTGGACGTTCGCGGAGATCATCGAGCGCGCAAGCTATGGCGTTACGCTCTATCCCGGGGATGTCATTGGTTCCGGCACTGTTGGCACCGGCTGCCTGCTCGAACTCAACGGCTCGAAAATTACCAATAACCTGTGGGTGAAATTGGGGGACACGGTAACCTGCTCGATCGAACAATTAGGGGAGCTTACCAATACCATTGTCGCTGCGATATAGGAATTTTCGAAAATTATGAATGGTAGATTCAGAAGGAAGGATGAAAGCATCGTATCGGCACTTAATCCAGTACTATTAAGTTCCTATTGGTTCTTATGAAATACCTGCTTGCGACCATTCTTATTGTTTTTACACTCGGCTGCTCGAAGCACGAAAGCCCGGCGAACGAGGATTCGCTGCTTACCTCCCCGCTCAACGCACCGCCGGCTTCGCAATCCGAGGTGGATTCCACCGGGCTCTATATCGATTCATTTATGGTCCAGCAGCAGCCGGATATCGAGAAGCTGAACGGGATCGATCCAATACGGGTCGTTCAGATTTACGATGCGTTTCAGCCGCTCCGCAATCATTCGACGACGCCGGCCGTGCTCGATTCCTTTCTGCGAAGTCAGAAAATTACGGCAGTTCAGCTTAAAGCGGACCTTGCCGAAGGTGACCGGCTTGGCTGGGGCAAAGCGCTGAAGCACCAATGAGCAACTCGGGCGCCCGCTCGGGACGTATGGCGGTGCTCTCGGCGGCGTTGCTCTGGAGCACCGGCGGACTCTTCATCAAGGAAGTGACGCTCGATGCCTGGGGCGTCTCGTTCTGGCGGAGCAGTTTTGCCGCGGTTACCGTCCTCGCCATATATCTCGCGATGGAACGAAGGGCCCGCTTTGGAACGATTCGAGAGTGGTTCTCCCCGCTGGTACTGCTAAGCGCATTTTTCTATGCCGCGATGCTCGTCTCCTTTGTATTAGCCACAAAACTTACCACCAGTGCCAACGCGATTTTTCTCGAATATACTGCGCCCATCTATTTGCTCTTTATGGAACCAATGCTTGCGCGGACTACGATGAAGCGGAACGATCTGGTAACCGTAATTATTTCGACCGGCGCAATGGCGCTCTTTTTTGTCGGCAAGTTCGAGTTCGCAAGTTTCTGGGGCAACGTAGCAGCGCTGGGAAGCGGGATGGCCTTTGCGGCCTATGCGCTTACCTTGAAACATCAACGTGCAACAGCTCGTGGCCGCTGGCAGGGGGTGATCGTTGGCCACTTCGTGATTGCGATTGCCATGGCACTCGTTGCGCTGCTCGGCGGAACGACCCTTTCCGTTTCGGGAAGTAATCTGTGGCGGCTGGTATTCCTGGGCATTGTGCAAATTGGGGTAGCCTATGCCCTCTTCACGTTTGGTATCGCCCATATTCGCGCACTCGATGCTACGCTGATTGCGATGATCGAGCCCGTCCTGAACCCGATTTGGGTTTTTCTCGGCATCGGCGAACGCCCGGCCAACCTTGCAATACTCGGAGGGCTTATTATTTTATCGCTTTCGATTATTCGAACGGTGCGCGGAGCCCGCGAGGCGATTGAAGTGGAAATGGTCCGGCCCGGAGAATAGCAGTTCGCTTTTGGGGGTACTGCGGAATACAATTCCGCACTACACTGCACCGTCAACGGCTATGGAACCCTTCATATTGAAGGAAGAACAATTGGTCGATGAGCGCCTTGCGCGCCGCTTCGTTCCCGCGGCAATTAATATATTGCAAATGCTGTGACTCTCGTAACGGCACGCCGGCGGGCAGCGAGCTATCGATAAATTCACGCGCAAACTCTTTGTCGAAAAGCCCGGCAAGGTACGGTGTGCCCGGCATCTTGATAAACTCGGTATCACGCAGGCCATTCAACCGAACAACATTGAGCGGCCGCCCGTAATACCAGCCACATTTGTCGTTTGGGAACTCCGCTGCGAGCGTTGCGGCGTCCAGCCAAGTGTCCGTGCTTGGATTGAGGATGACGAGCGTGGAATCCAGCGGCTCCTGCGAAAGCAGGTTGCGCGCCTCTATTTCTACGGTGTTTTGCTTTTCCACTGTAGTATAGCTAAACAAATCGAGCGCCTTGTAATACGAGAACGCAATATCGTCTTTCGACGACACGCGGCGCTGCGTAGCAAGGGCCAGTTCGGGGTTCGAAACAAAGGACGGCAAGGACACAAAAAGACCAATGTTAACTATTCCATAGATTATCGCAATTCGGACAGGATTCACATATTTGTCCAGCGCCACAAGAATCAGGCATGGCAAAATGATTGCCACATCCTCCAGCATCGCATCCCGCGAAAAGGTATTGGCTATGAAGAAGACGCCAAGGATAACGAATGCCGATTGAAAATCCCGCGAAAGGTTTCCCTTCTTTCGGAAGAGAAGCACAAAGAGTACGTTGATCGAAAAAACCGCAAGTATAATTCCTTCCAGAATCCGGCTAACACCACGCGGCGGATAAAACGTGGGATTGATTGCCTGCCACACATGCGCTCCACCAAAATAAAATAATTCCAGCAAGAGATACGATGCCACGCCCACGGCGATTAGACCGAAGAGCACATACGTCGCACGGGCTTTTGGCGTGTAAACCGAATGGTGAAGATTGAGCGCAATCGTGAGGACTGCAATGAAGAGAATGAAGGGCCAGAATCCAATCGAGAGCGAAAGTCCGAAGAGCAGCGCGCCAAAGCGATGGCTGATGGGGTTCGGGCTGGTAAAAAGATAGAGCAGCGCGCACGCCACAATGAGCGTCAGCAACTGGGAATTAAACGTGTGATAGAAATAGAGGAGCACAACGTTGAGCACAAGCATCGTGGTGCCGATGATCGCACGCTTTTCGTCGAATAATCGCCGGGCAGTCAGCGCGAAGAGCAATGCGGCACACCCGACAACAAGCACTCGAAAAATAATCAGCGCGGAAAACGCGTCGCCGGTGATGAAGGCAATTACGCGTGGAATCCAAAGCCAGTGGACGTGCAGCGCCTCGAACGAATCCGGCGAACCCGCCATCCAATGTTCAAGGCTTTGCACTGTCAGCGCGCTGGAACCCGTGCCAATAAGCCACGGCGGCAGGAGCGTAAGCAGCCCCGCCACAAGTGCAATGGCGATAAGCTTAGAATTTTTTGCGGTCAAACAGGTTTCTGATTTGTGTAGATGGAAGCTCCAGCTTCCATCACCGGGAAGCTGGAGCTTCCTGGTACACGAAGTCGCACATCGGCGAAAAATGTTGTATTTTCGTGGGACTTAACGAACCCAAAGGGGGACATGCTCCCGATTTCAGATATGAAACGATACGGAATTCCTCTTCTTCTTAGCCTTCTTGCAGCACAGGTGAGTGTGGCGAAACCCCATTTGCCGAAGTACGCAACGATCGTGATCACCTTCGATAGCGTTCCACCTGGCGGAGAAGTGTATCTCATGCGGTTCCATGCGCCGGGGTTGAAGTATGACCGTGTCGATTCGTCGAGCGTTCACAAGGCAGTAACATTTCGTCTTATTCCCGATCCCGAAAAGGAGTATCAGGTCAATTTGAAGAATCGGACGATTCTGTGGTCTATCTATCTCGCGCCGGGCGATAGCTTGGTCTTTTCTAATCTACATGATCGACTCCTGTTTGATAAGCTGGGTGCAAACCAGTGGTTCCGTACGGAGTCCCATGTGCCCCGAAGCCAGGCAGCGTTCTATAATCGAATGGGTGAAAGGGATTGGGCTGGGATGTGCCGCTACGTCGATAGTGAAATGCGACTGATCCATGAGGATTCGGGTGCGCTTGCACGCCGCTTTCCGGAACATCGCGCCGCGATCATTGCAGTCCATAATGCGGAACTTCGTTGGTATTTCGAACCGCGCTTTCGTTATTTCTATAAATACTTCGATACCGACAAACCGATCTCGAGCGAAGACAACAAGCGGATTATGGTTCTCAAATCCATTCCCTGGACCGATCCCCTGTTAAAGCGTTCCGATGAAATGGATGACATAGCCAGCGAATGGCTCAACATACGGATGTGGTATTGGGGTGCAACGAATTCCGATACAACTTCCACCCAGAACGATCGTCAGGCGTTCAATTTTGCGATGGCGCTTCCCGCCCCGGCGCGGGACGCAGCCGTGCTCTCTTCCGAAGAAGCATTCGATTATATGGCGCCGGCCAAAGCCGTTGCACTTGGCGAGATGGAGCTAAAGGAATACGCTCCGAAGGCCTCGGAGGCTGCCTATGTTGCCACATTCGAGAAAAAGCTTGGGGTGCTTCGGGCAAAGTTGCCGGGAAAAGCCGCACCGGAATTCTCACTGCCCGATACATCTGGGAAGATGGTAACTCTGAAAGATTTTACAGGCAAAATTATCTATCTCGATTTCTGGGGAACTTGGTGCGGTCCCTGCCGCGAAGAGTTACCGAGCCTGAAGAAACTGGAGGAGGATTTTGCGGGTGATACTTCAGTCGCCTTCGTGAGCATTGCATTGGAAGCGCCCACACTGAAGGACCAGGATGTCCGCGGCTGGAAATCGTTTATCATATCCCATAAACTTACGGGCGTGCATTTATACGCCGAAGGCCAGTTTGGCAACGCGGACGTGGAGCGTTATAATATCGAAGCCGTCCCCACCTTCATGCTCATCAACCGCGACGGAACGTTTATCGACGCTGCCGCGCCACGCCCCAGCAGCGGCAAAGCAGAGGCGGCAATACGCGCGGCGCTGGCCGGGAAGTAAGGTGTAAATGGAAGCTCCAGCTTCCATCACCGGGAAGCTGGAGCTTCCCGGTACACTTACCGTTCCACGGTCCACGCCTCTTTCCACACGACGTGTTTGGCATCCGGAAGCTTTCGGCCCAGGAACCGCTCGCCAATGGTCTGGAATTTTCGCGGGACATCGCTTACCAATACTTTATGCTGTACCCTTCCCTCTTGCGGGAGAGGGGCTGGGGAGGCTCCTTCTTCGCCTTCATGTTCCCGCTCCAGAATTTCCGCCACGAGCTTTGCCGCCGCCGCGCCGGAGTTTACGAGCGTCACGCGGGTTCCCATCGTTCGTTGAATGACCTCCGAGAGAACCGGATAATGCGTGCAGCCCAGGATGAGCGTGTCGATGCCTTTCTCGCGCAGACCTTTTAAGTATTCCTCGGCGATGAGTTCCGTAGCGAGATGATCCGTCCAGCCTTCTTCCGCCAATGGGACGAAGAGCGGACATGCTGCGCTCCATGTCGTACATGGCTTGGCAGCACGTTCTGATTCTTCCCGGATCGCCGCTTCGTACGCGCCGCTGGCAATCGTCGCTTCCGTGCCGATGATGCCAATTTTCCCGTTCTTCGTAGTCTTCACTGCTTCGGCGGCGCAGGGGCCAATCATTCCCACGACCGGAATGCCGCGTGCCATACGTTCCACTTCGTCCAATGCCGTTGCGCTAACCGTGTTACAGGCGACGACAATCATTTTGACATCGTGCGCCAACAATAGCTCGGTATCTTCGCGGGCATAGCGGCGTACCGTCTCCACCGATTTCGTTCCGTATGGTAAGCGCGCCGTATCGCCGAAATAGACGATGGACTCGCCGGGAACCGTATCGAACAGCTCCTTTACGACGGTCATCCCGCCAATGCCGGAATCAAACACGCCGATAGGTTGATCGGTCATTGTGGCTTTTTCCGATGTGGAGGCGCGGGAGCAAGCGGTGCCGGGATCGGTTGCGCTTTCCGCGCATTTTCTGCGGCCTTGGTCATCATCGGCATGATCGCTTCGAACACTTTCCGGGCCACCGCCTCCTGGATCATGCTGTTTCGTGCCGCAAAAAGCGATCCTTCCACCTCAAGGTAATGCGTGCCGACCGGCATTTTAAAAAAGTTCACTAAGGATTTTAGCTCCTGCGCGGTGAATTCTTTGCGATAGGCATCGTAGAGAATCTCCCGGTCCATATTCGGATCGATGGCTTTCATCGCGGTGTCATATGCTTTGGCAGAATCGATGCCTCGCGCGCGGAATTGCATCCCCAGGTGGCTGAGCATAGCCTCGGCCCGCTCGCGTGGATTGGGCGTGGGTTTAATCAGCGGATATAGTTCCGCAAACACCTTGTTGAACTCCGCGCTGTCTTTATAAATAGTGTTCGGTTTCGTCTCCAGGCGCGTTGGCGGGTAACCAGGTTGCGCAAACGCGGAGACGGATAAACTTAAGAATAGTAGCGAAAAGAAATATTTCATAAGATGGAATAACGAATGTGCAAGAGAAAACATTAATAGAGCGATCGCCGCATCGAATAATGCATGGCGCTCGTTCCAAGCCCGTGCCAAGCGCCATCGCTGAATACTTCAAAATTCGTTACCGGATGAACTTCCCACTGCGTGCCGCGCGATTTGCCAACTTCCTCAGGGTGCTCCTCGTCCCACATCAGCCAGCCGGAAACGCGGACTTCCGCATGGTCGTGCGCGAGTCCTTCCAGCGTGCGGAGCTGCCATTCCGGATGCACCGATTTCCAGCGCGGCGTCATTTCCACGATGAGGGCATCTGGTTTCCAGTCCGTCGGATTCTGGGCGATCCAGATGTGGAAATCCCGCAGTGAATCGGAATAGCCGTTGCAGCTTTCCCGGCCAGACTCTTTCGCCGCGATGAGATAGCCCGTAACTCGTACGCCCTGTGCTTCCTCCTGTGCAACATAGTTTCGCTCGTCATAGGACCAATATTCGCGCTTTTTCCTTCCGGCTTCCTCCAGCTCGGCACAGGGAATTGCAAGCATATCGCTCACGTGAAGATCGGCATAGTGTTTAGGTGCATCGTACCGGTTTTTCTCACGGTTGAGTTGTGGATCGCCGCCGGTACCTTCGATTCCGACGCCGCCCAGTGTTTCCGGCACCATGCCCAGCTCCCCCGCCACCGGAATTTGATTGGGCTTATTTACGTACCATATAATCGCAATCAGCCCAAAGACAAGAATTAACAGGCCGGATATGTGCCGCTTTTTCAATTAGAACCACTCCTTTGGCAATGGAAAATTCCTCGGGCTATCCAAACATTCCCGATGTCCGGGATGGGCTTACCGAAGTCGAGCGGACGATCCTGGCGGTCCTTCACGAAGCCCGAAAGGAATTTGGCGACCGGATGGTTTCGACGTACCTCCTCTATGGCCGCGTCGTCGAACGGCTGGACGTAAGCTGGGAAGAATTCCAAAAGGCGCTCGTGAAGATGGCCCCGCCGGAATTGCCGTTTGAAGATTAGGCCTTGCCGCGAGTCAAAACGGTCAAAGCGGTTTGAACTCCAGGCGCACTTCCTTACCACTTCCGTTTGTTTACCCTGTATGCCAACTCCAGAAAAAACACTCCCTAACCGCGAATCTTTTCAACGGGGCTACGAAGGCCGGCCCGCCTGGGATATCGAAGGCCCGCAACCCAATTTAGTTACTATTGCAGACCGAATTACCGGCACGCTTCTCGATGCCGGCTGCGGCACGGGCGAAAACGCTCTTTTCTTCGCTTCGCGCGGATGCTCGGTAACCGGATTCGATTTTCTTTCCGCGCCCGTCCAGCGTGCGAAGGAAAAAGCGGCGATACGTAACCTCGATGTAACGTTTCTGGTCAAGGATGCACTGACGCTGAAAGATACACCGCCGGAGTGGTCGGCGAAGTTTGACCATGCAATCGATAGCGGGCTATTCCATGTCTTCAGTGATGCGGACCAGCAAAAATATATTGCCGGGTTGCACCGCGTATTGAAACCGGGCGGACATTTATACCTGCTCTGCTTTAGCGATGCGGAACCCGGCGTGCAGGGCCCGCGCCGCATTCCGAAGCAATTGCTGCTCGATCAATTCGCGGAGGGGTGGAAAATGGAGTCCATCACGGCAACCCATTTCGGCGTTCGCAACGAGTTCCGAGGAGAAGTCTATAGCAAAGAAGGTCCGCATGCGTGGTTCGCGATTGTTCGCAAAATGTAATGGATGGAAACTTTGCATGACAGCCCGCCCGAAGCTTCCGGAATAGGATTTGCCCTTTTACGGGCTAATTGACTAAATATCACGTGCGTAAAATTATTGCTGTAATAGCCATTGCCCTGGTGCTCAGCCTCTCCCGTTTGGCAATTGCCGGCCCACCCTTTCTGACCGACGATCCCGAGCCGGTGGACTATCACCATTGGGAATTTTACCTGGCTTCCATCCAGCAATATGAGTGCGAAATGAGCACCCTCACACTGCCACACATCGAGATAAATTACGGCGTTATTCCGAACATGCAACTCCATTTAGTGATGCCAATGGGATACTTGAACGGTCCGGGCGGCCCTCACTATGGCTATTCGAATACCGAGCTTGGAATTAAATATCGCTTCGTTCAGGAAAGCGAAGAGGTGCCACAAGTCGGCATCTTCCCTCTTGTAGAAGTTCCCACCGGGAATCAATCGCAGGGTTTGAGCAATGGTGCGGCGCAGGTCTATTTACCGGTCTGGCTCCAAAAAAGTTGGGGAAAGTTTACGACCTATGGCGGCGGAGGCTATTGGCTCGACTCTGGTCCGGATTCGAAAAATTGGCTCTTTGCCGGATGGGAAGCCCAGTACGATGTTTCCAATGTGATAACGGTAGGCGGTGAACTATTTTATCATACGGCGGAAGCACCGGGAGCGTCTCTGGGGACCGGATTCAATGTGGGTGGCTTCTTCAATGTGAACGATCACAATCATATTCTGTGGTCGGTCGGACATAGCATGAGTGGCGATGCAACGACGACCGCGTATCTTGGGTATCAATACACGATATAAATTCTCAGTCTTCGTATGCTTTTTGATATTCTGTTTGGTGTTGTTTCTCTTATCGGCGGTGCCATCGCCTCTATCGCCGGATTCGGAATTGGAAGCATCCTTACGCCCACGCTGGCTACGGAGGTGGGAACGAAGTTGGCGGTTTCGACGGTCTCCGTTCCCCATCTCAGCGGCACGATCGCCCGCTATGCGCTGATCTGGCGGAAGACGGATAAAACCGTTCTTCTGGGGTTTGGAATTGCGAGCGCCTTCGGCGGACTGGCCGGGGCATTGCTCCACACTTGGTTTACGAGTGTGATCTGGAGCTATGTGCTTGGAATACTGCTGATATTTGCCGGAGCGTCCAACCTGATTGGCTTTGCTTCGAACATGCGCTTTGGCCGGCGCGTGGCATGGATCGCAGGTTTAGCTTTGGGGCTATTCGGCGGGTTGGTGGGTAATCAGGGCGGGATTCGTGTCGCCGCGCTCTTCGGGTTCGGGCTGGACAAAGAAGCATTCGTAGCAACCGGCACGGCAAT
>JAKAIL010000157.1 GCA_021825235.1 Bacteroidota bacterium
ATCTCGGCATTTTTGTTAACCGTAATGCCCGCTTTGTCCAAGGCTTCTTCGGCCACTTTGCCGGTAACGTTTTTGCCGCGCAAGTCAACCAGCATTAAATGATTATCGGTGCCACCGGAGATGATATAAAATCCCCGTTTCACTAATTCGCTTGCCAGCCGCCGCGCATTGCGAATAACCTGCTCACCATACGTACGGAAACTATCCTCCAGTGCTTCGCCAAATGCCACAGCCTTCGCTGCGATTACATGCATGAGCGGCCCTCCCTGCACACCCGGCATCACGGTGGAATCAATAATTTCGGAGACCATCTTCGTCCGCCCGGATTTCGGGGCGACTGCTCCCCAGGTATTTTCGAAATCTTCTCCGAGAAGGATAAGCCCGCCCCGAGGACCGCGAAGTGTTTTGTGCGTTGTGGAACTCACCACATGGCAATAGGGCAATGGACTCGTCAGCAGCCCTTTTGCAATCAGCCCTGCCGGATGGGCCATATCGCAGAAAAGGAATGCGCCAACTGAATCGGCAATTTCCCGGAAACGCTTAAAATCAATATCGCGGGAATAGGCACTGGCGCCCACCGTAATCATTCTCGGCTTTACTTCCTTCGCCTGACGCGCTACATCGTCATAGTCGATATATCCCGTCTCTTTCGAAACGCCATAGGCATGGAACTGATAGAGCTGACCGGAGAAATTGGCGGGATGCCCATGCGTCAGGTGCCCGCCGTGTGACAAATTCATTCCCAGCACCTTATCCCCCGGCTTCAGGAAGGTGAAATAGACCGCCATATTCGCTTGGGAACCAGAATGCGGCTGTACATTCGCATACGCCGCGCCAAAGAGCTTCTTAACCCGGTCACGGGCAAGGTTTTCCACCACATCCACAAACTCACAGCCGCCATAATAGCGCTTGCCGGGATAGCCTTCGGCGTATTTATTGGTGAGGGCACTGCCCTGCGCCTTCATAACGGCAGCGGACGTAAAATTCTCACTGGCAATGAGTTCCAGACCATGCTGCTGGCGTTCGAGTTCCTGTTCAATTGCGGAAAAAACTTCCTGGTCCATGCGTTCTTTTATGAGCGAAACGGTATTCGCTCTTCCCCTTCTATTTTTTTAATTCTTGCACTATGCCGCCCGCCATCGAATGGTGTGGCAAGCCAAAGGTCCACGATTCGGAGCGCCAGATCTTCCGGCATCATGCGCTCACCAAGGGAGAGAACATTCGCATCGTTATGCGCGCGCGAAAGTCGGGCGGACTCTTCGTTCCATGCAAGCCCGCAACGAACACCACGCACCTTATTGGCGACCATTGCCTCGCCGTTGCCGGAACCGCCGAGCACGATCCCCCGCTCACACACGCCGCTGGCCACGGCTTCCGCCGCCGGACGAATGTAATCGGGATAATCCACGGGTGCTGTACTATTCGTTCCAAAATCGTTCACATCATGCCCAGCCGCAAGGAGCTTTGCTTTGATCGCTTCCTTATACTGGAACCCTGCATGGTCGCTTGCGATGGCGATAGTCATATCAATGATGAATGTGGAATGATGAGTAACAAGCCGCTCCCATTTTCAGCACTGGAGCGTTTGCTTACTGCGGCGTTGGCACGAACCAGGTTTCGGAAAAGCTCACGTCCGCGCCGATGCGAACAAATGTCTCGTTCGGCGAAGCGCCGCTGGTGATTGGAATGCGCTGGCCCGCCGCAATCGAAAGATTGAGCAGGCTTTCGAGGCTGATCGGAATTCCTACGCCACCGGAAAGCGCAAACTCACGCACGCCGGATCCGGCTGGATTCACCGGCAGAATACCATAGGATAATCCGAGGCGGAGTCCCCAGCGATCGAAACCAAAGGAAGTTCCATATTCCCCCCTTACGTTCGGCAACCGCTCGATGCCAACAGCAATGCGGTTGCTCGAACGCAGCAGGCTGTCGCCAGAAGTGGCATGAGGTGCATACACGTACGCATTCGAAAAGTCCTGGGAGAAATAATCTGCTTCCATTCGGTATCGACGGCTCAGATGATACGATATTCCCGCAGAGAGCGCAGCCGGATAATAACCCACCCCGGCCACATCGAGCGTGGTATCGAGCGTGGTGTTCAGCGGCGTAACGATAGTCTCCTGTGTGGAATTTAAGTTCGTAGCCAGGCTATAGACTGCGCCTAAGGTCAGCCCTCGAAGGCCAAGGGAATCGCCAATCAGTTGAATGCCGAAGGTCCCACGTAACCCATTGAAGAAATAGTCCCGTTCGAATTCACCGCTGCCGGCTGCGGTATCGATGAAACTTACCTGGTCCAGGTGGCGAATATCACCGGAGATATAATCGAGCCTTGCTCCAAGTGAAATCGCTGGGATAGGCCGAGCGGCAAGACCGCCATAGATTAAATTCGTCCCACCACGGCTAACATACGTCCGGGTTCCCACAAGCGGATCGTACAAGTTCATTTGATTGCTGGCATCGGTGAGCGGCTCGTAGCCCAACGCAAAAGCAGCATGAATGACGTTCCACATCGGCGCGCCAAACGATGCGCTCGTAAACTTCACATTCGATTGTACATCCGAATTTCCCGCGCGAATCGCATTCACGTAATCGTACCGCAATCCTGCCCCAAAGCGCGCCTGATCGAGCCAGGTCCAGTCCGCCGGGTTAAGATCATTCACGGTGCGAATGCCTTCCAGGGCGACTCCCACCCCCCCCATGGCATCGATCGTCGCGTTTCCAGTCCGCACCGGAAGCCCAAAGCCGATCACATCGTAGGGCGAACCTTGCGCCCGAACCGTTCCAGTCCCAAGGATTACGAATGCGGCAATACAAAGCCACTGTGTCGAATGGTATTTAGTCACTACCGCAGTTTCGAATAAGATAGGATGAGATACGGACGCTTGCTCGTGTCGGCGCAATTGGGTCCATAGAAACTCCATCGGTTGAGCGTATTGTCCTCCACACCGATCGTTTCTGTCCCGAACGCGCGAGTCACGAACTCGGAGCGAAGTTCGAACCCTAAATTGAGTGAGGGATTACGCAGCCAATCTTCCACCAGCGCCCGGACCTGGAATCGATAAATCATGTTGAGCGAGTCGGAGAGATACCCATACCCCAGCAGATGCGCGCCGGAATCCTGAGTTCCAAGCGAGACAATATCAGGCCCGATCGCATCGCTCTGGGAGGTCGGAAGTCGCGAGCTATTGGGGTCCATGTGAAGGACCAGCGTCGCATTATTGACCGAGGAGAACTGATCGAGAATACCGGAATCGACAAGCTCAGCAATGTTTAAAGTAATGTGCTCTCGTTGCCCCGCACCTCCTCGCAAGGTAAATTCTCCAGCCGGCGTCATGCTGTTATCATGCACCAAATGGAAGCTGATGACGGGCGTACGATAAATAGTATCCGTATCGTTCAAGACGATCTGAAGCTGCGGGACCAGGTTCACATTCGAATTACGCAGGCTTCCGAATGCTCGAACATTCGTCATCGTAGATTGCGGGGTTATGACGAATGCATTATTACTCTCGTTCAGCACTGCCTTTGTAGCCGTTGGGTCCAGTGCAATAGGAAGTACATAGCTGGTCGTGTCCGGAAATGCGGTGTCGATGGTGCCGATGGCTGATGCGCTCAAGTCCGATTGGGCGATAGAGGTGGTGGAATCGGTAACCTTATTGTAGCAGGTCCAGACATTAAAGGCAACGTTCACATTCGTGGTGTCGCCGTATTTGTATGCGAAATCCTTCAGTAACAGTCGAACGCTCGTGACCATCGGAATCGAGTCCGCGGTGAGGGACGGGAACTGGAGGAGTCCCCACGATTCGAGATTTTCCGTACCGCTCGAGACCCTTCCAATCAGTACTAGGTCTGTTTGATCGGTGAGCGCATAATCAGCGGAGCCGGTAGAAACGAACGGCCGGAGTGTATCGGCGAACCGGATAAATCCCGTATCGCTGCGAACGCTGGTATGAATACCGACCGTATCGGTATAGAACTGCGAGCCAAGCGTGGAGATATTATCCTTGCAACCCGCAAGGACGGCGCCTATGGCAAGAAGGAAAAGTGCGTATCTGAGCAATAGCGACCTAAATATTCTCGAATGTAATGATCGTTCCGTTTGCCGTGCCAGCTTCGGCAGAATATGGCAGGCGAGAGAACAGTGCCTGGTGCGAAAATCGTCCCTTCACCGGCGAGATTTCTTATACCGCAGGATGCTCCTCAAGTTTCCGCTCCGGCCCAGCCGAGGGCACGGTTGGCAGGAGCAATTTTTCGTAAAGCTGAGCGTATTCGACCGCCGAGCGGTCCCAGGAGAAGTCCCTTTTCATACCGGTTACCTGCATTTGGTGCCACAGCGTCTTCTCTTTGCGATAGGTGCGCAACGCGCGCTCGATGGCCCTCCAAAACGCCCGTGCCTCATATTTCTCGAAAGTAAACCCGGTCGGATGCGTTCGCTGCGTGGCATCCTCCACGTCAATGACGGTATCGGCCAGTCCGCCGGTTTTTCGAACGACCGGAACCGTACCGTAGTGCATGGAATACATCTGGTTCAGGCCGCACGGTTCATACGCGCTCGGCATAAGAAAAATATCGCTGCCGGCTTCGATCTTATGGGCTAAGTTATCGTGGAAGCCCAGATGAATGCCAATTTGTTTGGGGTATTTCTTTTGAAGTCGAGTGAACAGCTCCACATATTTTTTTTCCCCTTCCCCGAGAATCACTAACTGTGCTTCGGACTCCAGAATTTTATCGACGATTTCAGCCAGTAGATCGAAGCCCTTTTGATCGGTCAGGCGAGCAATCATTCCCAGAACGGGCGTTCCCTCTGTATAGGGGATTCCCATCGCGAAGCACAGGTCCTTTTTGCACTCTTCCTTGTCTGCAAGCTTGTCCACGGAAAATGGCCGGACGATATTAATGTCTTGTTGCGGATTCCAGACGATGGGATCGATTCCATTCAGAATGCCATGAATGTCACGCTTCCGTTTAGCAAGAATTCCTTCCATACCACATCCGTATTCTGGCGTCCGAATCTCGTGGGCATAGGTGGGGCTCACCGTAGTGATGGCATCGGCATACGCAATCCCAGCTTTTAGATAAGAAACCTGCCCAAAAAATTCCAAACCTTCGGGTGTGAAAAAAGACTCTGGCAAACCGAGCTTTTCAAACGTGCTGGCAGGAAAATTTCCCTGATAGGCAAGATTGTGAATGGTAAAAACCGTCTTCGTGTCTTTAAAGAGCGGATCGTCCTTGAAGGGACCTTTGAGGAGGGCCGTCACCAGCCCACATTGCCAGTCGTTGCAGTGGATAATGTCCGGCTTCCAGAGCAGGCGCCGGCACAACTCGAACGCGCTGAGTGCATAGACGAGAAAGCGCTCATCATTGTCCGGATAATCCGTGCCGGTTTCCGGATCAACATACATTCCGAGCCGCTGAAAATACTCCTCGCTCTCGAGCAGATACATTTGAATGCGCGTGCGCTGCGTTAGGATCGCGGAGGATTTGAGATTGGTAACGATTTCGCGACCGCCAACGGTGTACTCGATTCCCTGAAGCCGATTGATGAGATGAATCTTCTGCTTTTTTTCACCAATGAAGCCGTACTTTGGCATCATGGCGCGGACATCGTGGCCGAGTTCGCGCAGCGCTTGGGGCAGAGCAGAACTAACATCGGCCAGCCCGCCCGTCTTCGCATACGGATATACTTCCGTGGAAAGAAAGAGGATGCTGCGCGGCGGAAACGTGGGATTCGAAGAGGTCGTCATACAAAACGTGAGAGCGCACCGGTTCCATTTTCGCAGCACCGGCCAAAATTTTCGTTATATTCGTATGATAGGTTTGGTGTGTATAGGCTTACGCGGAGCACAAACATCTACAAAAATACGAATTTTTGGGGTCAGGACGCGTATTTTCGAATTTTTCTTATGGCCGGGAACTTCGGTCCAGAGCCTCGATTCGTGCAATTTGCTCGCGGTTCCATTCATTTTGGGCTTCACCCGTGAGGTACGACGTTTCAAACCACGCATCGAGAATTTCACGCATCTGCGGAACGCTCGTGGCACGCAAACTAAGCGCAAGGACATTCGCGTGATTGAAAATACGGGCACCACGCGCAGTTTCCGCATCGCCGGCCAGCGCACACCGAATACCGGGAATTTTATTGGCCGCGATCGAAACGCCCGTGCCCGTCCAACAACAAACGATACCTTCGTCCACACCACCATCCGCTACGGCCTGGGCGACCTCGGTGGCAACCAGCGGCCAGTCGCGTTCTGCCTCCCCCACTTTCATGGGACCGAAGAAGAACAACTTGTGGCCACGCGCCTCAAGTGAGGAGACCAATGCCTCGGTCAAATCCGTCGCGCTATCGCTGCCAATGGCTATTCGCATGTAATAAAATGGCTAAAGCGTTTAAGAGATTTTTTTTGTTACAGCCGTTCAGAACATCTAAATCGCATCTTCTATTGCTGGAATACCCTTTGCAACTCAACGTTAATCAATGAAAGCACTTCTCCTCCTTTTAATCGCGACGACATTTACTCTAACCTCCTGCCATAAAACTTCTCCTCCACTGCCTCCGCAAAATGCAACGCCCTCCGTTCCACCCCCGGGAATCACCGTACACACGATTCTTACGCATAGCCACGACACCACGATGACCCCCTCGGATACGTCCACCGATTTCGACATTCGCGATACGGTCCACGGCATAATCGAAACCCGGAACGCACTCGATGGCACCTCACTGATTGGCCGATGGTACTACCTGAAGACGGGCCAGCAGATTGCGCAAAGTTCTGCCGTGCTCGCCGCCGGGACCAATCTCAGCCACTTCGATCTCACCAACCAAAATCCGTGGCCGCTCGGCCAATATAAACTCCTTGTGCTCCTCGACAGCGTGGTCCGGGACAGCGCAACGTTTACCGTCGAGAATAAGCGCTAAGCCGCGGACCTTCGGCCCGGAATAACGAGATCGGTTCCTGAAGATCGAGGAGGACATGTCCATCCAGATCCACATAATCGAACGCACCAGTGCCACATGCGAGGTTAACGCTGGCGGCCATTCCCACTTCGCTTTCGAGCATACAGCCGATCATCAGCTTTCGGCCGGCGGCTTTCGCAATCCGAATAATAGCGAGAGCTCCCTGTATTCCGGATTTCATCAGTTTCACATTCACCCCATGCGTTGCCGTTTCGGAAAAAATCCGATAGGCCTCCGGAGGCGTTCGGCAAGCTTCGTCCGCAATAATCGGAACCGGGCTAACTTTTGATACTTCGTCCAGCGCTTTTAAATCCTCTTTGGGAACCGGCTGCTCGATGAGTTCTATAGTAATATCATTCTGAAGGAGACGCTCGGTAAGCTCGACCGTCGTTTCCGGAGTCAGCGATTGGTTTGCATCGAGCCGAAAAATGGCCTCGGGCAATGTTTCCGCAACACCCAAAATCCGGTCGTAATCTTCTTCCATCGGTCCACCGCCGACCTTCATCTTGAAAATCCGAAATCCCTCGCGCCATGCGGCGCGTGCAACTTCCACCGCGTTTGGTATGCGGGCAATCGTGAGGTCCGTTTCGAGCGTGGCATTTTCTCCGCCCAATAATTTTTCGACGCCGATACCGCACTCCACTGAATAGGCATTATACAGAGCTATTTCCACACCAGCTCGGGCGGCAACATCCCGAGGCAATACTTCCGCCATTTCATGGATGAGATGGTACATATCTTCTATTGCGGCGCCGCGTAATATCGCCTCGATTTTGGGAGCTACCATAAGAACAGACTCTGGCGTCTCACCGGTCACGTATTGCACGGGCACCGATTCACCAGGAAATGCTCGTCCATCTTCCAGTCGAAGCCTCCAGCGGATCACATTCGCATGGTGCGCCGTGCGAATGGAAAGAATAAATGGATTTTTTAGCGGAATTTGAAAATATTCTGCTTTTAGAGATGCAATGCGGCCCATCATAATTCACAAACTTACGAAGGAATGCCGTTTGCTCTTACGGGGATTAACCTAAAATTTCAATTCAACTATCATGCAGACAAGATCGAAACAGGGAATGCGAGATGAGAAAAGTAAGGTACTTCGCACACTCCGCGAGGCAGAAGCCGAGCGGGTATCGGCAGAAATCGATACCGCGGCTGAAACTGCACGCGGTGATGTTCGGCGGGTCGCTTTGAGCAAGAGAGTTGGCTCGGCTACAAAGGATAATCGCCATGGCCTGGCAACCGATCACGGCTCTTCCCCCCGCCACACGGAATCGCGCCGGCAAGGCTATATGGGGCGGGAATCGAAGGACAAGAACGCAAGAAAGAATGTCTAAAGCTGCGACCCTATTGTCCCCCGCTTCCACTCGAGGCCTGCATTTTAGCAAGCGCATCCTCGTAGTAATTTTCGTGTGTGGGATCCAAATATCCCAGCTTCTGGAAGTAGATGGCAAGATTGCTCGGAAAGAGCCGCGCTAAGCCGGTCAATTCCGGATATTTCGATTCGAACCAGGCACGAAGGAATACACTTCGGCTCGCCGCGGAGGACTGGCGTTTCAAGGTGACCATCGAGTCGATGACCGTTCCAATGGCCTGGGTCGCTTCGTCCGGCTTGGTCGAGAGCAAATCGAGGCCATCGTAATGGTACAGAAACATAAGGTCCCGGAACATCCGCGTATTGGCGTCCAGCGCATCATTGATATACCCCACTCGCGTATAAGTTCCGATGCTGGTCACGTCCTCTTGCCAGCCGGTCCCTTGCGCGGAATTAGCAACGACCGCGATGGTTTGAGCCTGCTGAAAATAGGGTGTTCCAGATTCCATTTTATACGAATCGTAGTCCAGGCCCAGAATGATATAGGTATAGAAATCGAGCAAGCTTTCGAGTTGGCGGAAATTGGTTCCATGCTGGAGCGCCTCCCCCCGATAATACGGGAACTCCACAGTAGCATCGAAAAAGCGGGCCATGGTCGTCATCTGCGTACTCTTATAGAGTGGCCGCGTGCTGTTGACGAAGAGTTGGGCCGTATAATCGCCGCCGTTATCGCTCACGATATTGAATTGGAACGAACAGCGGATCCGCTCACCGGTAAAATCCGTCGTCCATTGGTAGTCGTTAAGATACTCCTCGACATCGTGTTTGAACGAAACGAAATTCTGGCGGTCCATATCGGAGAGGGCGCTCAGGTTCAGGTCCACCTGGGCATCGAGTTCCTGTGCGATGAGTGGCTTGGCGGCGAGAAGAAAGAGTCCGATGCAGAGAATAATGCGCTTCATACGGTTCGTGATTTAGCACTTACATAAAGCTTCACTGCGGGAACAAGATTCCCGACCGCTCTGGGGGAAATGCGGTGCGACCTACAGCAAATCGATCTCTCGAAGTTGTTCGAGCTGTCCGTCGCGTTCGATGAAGAAATGGTCCGAACGGAAGGTGATTCGCAGCACCAGCAAGCCTTTCGCCGCTTCGCTGCTATTGCGGCGATTGCTGGTTTCCGCGGTGAACATTTCTCCTAATCGGCGCAAACTCCCCACCTCTTTCTTCGAAGGCAATTCCAGTACCGACCACACGGCGTCCACACCACCATTGCCCGGTGATGGTTTTGCGGTGCTTGACTTCTTTACAATAACATAGCGTACCATTGGTATTAGCGAACAGAATAAAGCGAATTGAACATGGACGATTATGCGAGTGCAACAAAATCAATCGGTAGCGGCTGACGCCGCTCAGATC
>JAKAIL010000158.1 GCA_021825235.1 Bacteroidota bacterium
GGACGATGGGAACACGAGCCGCGATATGCTGCTCGAATCCATGCCGCCCACGAGCGATTGGGGCAAGAATTTCGTGCTCGATGCCATTGCCATTTCGAGCGACGGCGCATTCAATCCCCAAGGGGATTTAGTCCGTGTGCTCGCGCTCAAGTCCAATACGTCCGTTAGTGTCAATGGGCATTTCTGGACGACGTTAGGTGCCGATGGATTTGCCGATACGATGATTCAAGGGCCGACGATGATCAATGCGTCCGGCGCCGTATTAGTCGCCGAGTATATGCACACGGATTATACGACGAATGGCAATGGCGATCCCTTCCTGGCAATCGTTCCACCGGTCGATCAGACGTTCAATCGCTATACCTTTTTCCTTCCCGCCAACCCGGATTTTGCGCTGCAGTTTGTCAATATCGTAACGGATTCTATCTCGGAAAATGCGGTCACGCTCGATGGGCAGTTACTTCCTGCCTCTACGTTTACACCGGTTCCCGGCGCGGTTGGGAACCAGCATTTCGGCGTATTGGAAGCGAACATTCCGGGAACCCAGCAGGTTCATACGATCAGCACGACCATGCCGACAACCAATGGGCTTACGATCCTGGGCTATGGTCTCGGCAATGTGGTTTCTTATGGATATACAGCAGGATCGCTGCTGGTACCAAAGCGGACGATCGCGATCGATCCGCCGCCCCAGGCCATGGGCGGGGGCGAGCACCACAACTGGCTTACGGTCCGCGATATTTCTTTCGAATCCGCCTATCTCGATAGCGCCACCTTCGTTCCGGACAATCCCAAGCTCAACGCCGATGGCGTTCATGTGAAAGAAAATGTCGCCTTCGATATTGGCCGCTTGAGCGTTGGAGCAAGCGCACTCATCCATCTTACGTCCACCTTCCCGCTCGAAAGCCCGGTCGCGGGAACCGTAACCGTGTATGCCCATACGCCGGACTACACCAATCTGGAACCCGCAACCGTACACTTCACACTCTTCCCGGATGCGACGGAAGCCGTGGGTAACACCGGGCAGGGCGAGTTCCCGGTCGCGGCTTCGGCCTATCCCAATCCCTTTTCTTCGTCCACCACGATCAATTTCTCCTTGCCCAAATCCGGCGATATTCGGGTGACGCTCTATGACGCGCTGGGTCGGGAGGTCGAGCGCATTGCCTCGGGCGAGTTCGTCGAAGGGCCCTACTCGCTTCGCCTGGACCGGAATGGACTGGCCAACGGCGTTTATACGTGCGTGATCTATTCGCGCTCGCTCAATTTGAACGAGCGGGTTCCCATCGTGGCAGGGGAATAATCGGGAGCGAGTAATGAATGGGGCACCACGGTCGCGCAAGGGCTCTCTCACGTTGGCACGCACGGCGTGCCAACGGGCCGCGCTGTGCGTGCTTCTGTTCGCCGCCGCGCCGCTCGCGCTGCGGGCAGGACCGTTTACGCCGGTAACGCAAGTGCCCGGGCCACCGCACTGGCCCGTACCTACCGGAGTTACAACTCCCTGGACAGCCGCCGGGAACGACTTCTACCTGTGCTTCCCATCGGTGGTCGGTTCCGATGATACGGTGAGCACCAAAATGCGTTCCATTTATATCGTGGCGCGCGCTCCCACCCGTGTTACCGTGGAAGTCCTGAAGACGGCATTCGATACCACGTTTATCGATACGCCCGGCCACTATGCTCGCGTGGATATTCCCATCTTCGATGCGCTGAATGGAAACGATAACGAACTTGCCGTCTCGAAAGTCGTTCATGTGTATTCGAAGGACATTATTTCGGTCTATGGGTATTCGCATAATTCGCTCAGTTCGGATGGCTTCGTCGTGTATCCCACACCGGTGTTGGGAACCTCTTATTTCGCGGTGAGTACCCGGAATGCACTTAATTATAAAGTCGGGCGCGGTGGGGACCCTTTTTCGGATACGACCATTCCCAATCCCCGGAGCGAATGCGCGGTCGTCGCTACGGAGGACAATACGAATGTCACGTTTACACTCTCCGCGACCTCGTCTTCCGGAAGGTTGCTGGCGGATTCGACCTATACGGTGCGGCTAAACCGCGGGCAAGTCTATGAAGTGATGGCGCGCGATACCGGCGCGCGGGTTACCAAACCGCTTCCCGATCCAACCGAAAATTGGTGGGATGCTTACCTGCCCTGGACGGGCGGGCCCGATTGCGATCTTACCGGTTCCTACATTACTGCCGATAAACCGATCGCGGTGTTTAGCGGCCACGAGCGCGCCAGCGTACCCTCGGCGCTCGAATTTAATTACGACGGCAATACCCGCGATCACTTAGTCGAGGAAATGCTTCCCGTTTCGGCGTGGGGAACGAACTACATCGTGGCTGCCAGCGGGCAGGATTCGAAACATGGCCGCCGGGCAGGTGGCGATGTCCTCCGCGTGCTCGCCGCTTTCGACAACACACACGTGTTGGTAAACGGCGTGCAGGCCTACACGCTGGACCACGCGCAATATGCCGAGTTCCTTTCCGGGAACGCTTCCGTTATACAAAGTAATCAGCCCGTCCTCGTTGCCGATTATACACAAAGTTCCGATCCGCAGACGGATGGCGTGGGCGATCCGGATTTAACGCTTATCCGCCCGGTGGCGGATTTTGCCAACGAGTATTCGCAGCCACCCGGTATTCTCTACACAACGGTATCGGAACCCTATCTGCTCCTGGTGTGCGATACCGCAGCCGAACAAGCGACGCGGTTTAATGGCGTGCCGATTACCACCGCAACCTGGAACCCGATTCCCATGACCCCGTTCGCTTCGACGGTCCTTACCGGAATTTACGCTGAGCAACGGCTGGACTCGCCGCTGCCCTTTTATGCGCAATCCTATGGCTACGGCTATGAGGACTCTTATACCTTCGCCGGCGGCGGCGATTTCCCGTATATCGATAGCCTCTATGCCGCCAATCTCGATTTTCAGTATGTGCCGGTGGGTCAGACGAAGGCGATGACGAGTCCGCTGCACTCCGGCGACTCCGCGAAAGATACGGTGCAGGTCTATAATTACGAGTGGGTGAGTGGGGACACCGCGAACTTCGTGCTCGTGGGCGGGCTTAACCAAATGGCGACCGTGCTGCCCGGCGTTCAGGTTCCTGTGCCCTTTCAGTTCCGGCCCACGGAGCCACGGTCCTATGCGGCTACGCTGCGCGTGTGGTCCAATGCGGTGAATAGCGTGTATATAAAGCTGCAAGGGAGCGGGCTTGCGCCGAAGGTGGTGGTGATACCGGATACGATTGATTTTGGACGCGTGCGGCTTAACACCAAGCACGAGAGTACCTTCGTCGTCGAAAATCTGGGAACGACCACCGTCGGGCTCGTGGACCTGGATTACTGGAGGTCGCTCCCAAGCCCCTCCGGGCTATCGGTGGATAGCATTCAGCCGGATAATCCCGGTGCGAATCAGCGCACGCTTGCTTCCGGGGCTAATAATACGGTGACCGACTCGGTACACTTTCTGCCGACTACGCTCGGGTTCCAGAGCGGACGCATCCCCATTTCCTGGACGACTCCCGGCCTTGCGCAGCAGGACACCCCGGTCGTCATCCTGATGGGAACCGGCGTGGAACCGAATGTCGCTTCCACCGGCCTGAATTTTGGCATACTCCGCGTCGATAGCGCCTCGGCAACCAATACGATTGATATTGTGAACCGTGGCTCCGATACCACGGCGATTACGAGCGTGACCGTCGTTAATCCCGCCGCATTACCCAATTTCTCGCTCAATTTGGATACCCTGCCGCCGCTGGGACCGCGCATGGTCCGCCTGGGTTATGAGGGGAACGATACGTCGGTGAGTTTTAGTGTTCGGTTCCAGCCCACTTCAGTGGGAAGGGACACGCTCATCGTCCGTATCGTAACCGTGGATGGTAATGTGCTGTTCGATACCATTACCGGCGTGGGCGTGGAACCGCTGGTGCTGGTGGCGCCGGACACGATCGACTTTGGAACGATTACTGTCGATACCGGCCAATCCCTGCACCACGATTCCACGATAGCCTTTACGGTGAAAAATACCGGTACGATGCGTGCACTTCTCGATTCGCTTCAGTACGATTCTTTGAATCATTATACGGTGCTGCTGGCGCAGCAGGGGCCGATGCTTGCGGAGTCCCTGGATACCGCGTCCACGCTGTCGGGGACGGTAACCTTTCACGTTGTGGAAGAAGGCGATTTCTTCGATACGCTGGTGGTCGCCAACGATACGCGGTATAGTGTGTACGATTCGCTCAAGAAGTACCAGCCTGCAATTATCCTTCGCGCAAGAGTGCGGACAGGCCCGATTGGTCCGGATACCCTCCGCTTCGATACGATTACCACGTGCGACCCAAAGACCGATACGGTGCTGATTCACAATCCGTATCCCGTCGAAGTGCACATCGATAGCCTTGCATTGCTCGCGGATACTGGAGGCTTTAGTCTTCCAACGGATTTCATCCACCAGATCAGCCTTCCGCCGGACAGTACCTACCCTCTTCCCATTATCTTTGCGTTCCCGCCGGACAGCCTGAACGGTACGCAGGAACTGAAGCTTGGTCTTTACCAGCGCCGGCTCGATGGAGAAGCGTATATCGTCGATACTGTTACTGCTACCGTCATCCGCAAGCAGCGCGTCTTCACACTGCACGCGCATTTGCCGAGCTTTGCTTCGAGCGCCAACGATGTGTTCGATCTCAAGCTGCCGATTACCGTGGAAGGTCCGCGCGCGGGCGTTACGGAACTTAATAGCTGGACGCTCTCGCTGAAGTTTTCGAACGATCTCTTCGAGCCGGTCGGAATCGACACCGCGGGTGCATTGGCCGTGGCGGGGGATTCCACCTACACGCTTTCCACCCACTGGGACCAGGCCACACGCACCTATACCATTATAGTTACCGGCTCCGCCGTCGCGGATTCCGCGAAGATTGCGAACGATCTCCTGATGGACATTCTCATGCGCGCCTATCTTACCAAGGACACGACGGTAGCCGTTACGCCGACCTTCACCTGGCTGCACCACCCGTGTGCGTATAACTTGCAGAGTTTCACGCTTTCGATCCCGTATGCCGATGAGTGTGGCGACCCGACCATCCGGGCGTTCATGCGCGGCGATAACCCGTTCTTCACGCTGATCGGTGCGTTCCCGAATCCCGTGGACCGCGCAGGCGGACTCTCACTCGGCTACAATGCCGCGGCTCCAGGCACGGTGCGCGTGGAAGTATTTAACGAAGCGGGCGAGCAAACCGGCGAGTTCCAAACAACCGCCCAAGCCGGCGCGGGAACGCTTACCTTGGATCCGAAGCTCCTGCCTGCCTCCGGTGCCGCGTTCATTCGCGTCTCCGCAACACCCCTTGGCGGTGGAATACCGATGGTGAAGATGGTGAGCGTGGAGGTGGCGAAGTAGAAGAGGCTCTTTGCGAGATCAGGATTTTCTTCCACACCACACTGTGCATAAGTATTTTCAACTATCTTTGGCCCAATTGTGCTGGAATGAGCACCTTGAATGGTTTTCAGGCAAATGTTATCCACAACGGAACTATTGTTGGTTTTCAGAGCGCATTCTTTTGGAACGAGTTCTTTGAGAAAGAATCAGCGACGATCCGCTTGAAGTCCTGCACAACTATAGAACAAAACCGAGTTCCCGAGAGGTGCCTATTTTTGCACAATTCTGGCAGTGGCTTAGGGAATGCTATTATTCATAATTAAATCGCATTCATTGAGAAGTGGTCCTTTTACGATTTGACCGCCGCAAAGCCATTTCAAATCGATCCCACAGCCATTCGTAGGATAATATCTGCACGCCATCGAAGGGTGCAGCCTTAATGTTACGAAATGCTTTAATTTGAGGCCTGACTTCACGGAGCCACTTAGGAATGCGCTCCAGATTTTCGCCGAGCGAATCGAGCAGGGCAAACAGGGCGAAGAGTTGCTCGTTGCCTTCATCGCCCAGCATTTCCTCCCGATACTGGCGCAGCGCTTGAATACGCTGCCCCATAGCCTTCACATCTCCGCGTTCCGCCAGCAACACGATTTGCAGCAGGATGAGCGATGCGTTGAAGCCCAGTTTGTCTTTCGAATAAACAGGCAGGTGCTCGAGGAGCGATGCAACCGAGCGAAAGGCTGGGATTCTTCCCTGTGCATAATCCAAATGCCGTTCAAAGATGTTCCACCGTTCCGTACGGTTCTCCGGAAGCACCGCGAACCGTTTCTCGCCAAGCGTGGCCTCATAAATGCGCCGCGCGGCATCGAAGTGCCCCGTGTGCGTTTCGATTAGGAACTTCTCCTCCTGCAGATAGAACCAGCCTTCCGCACCGCGGGGGAGGAGCCGTTCGCACACGGCCGCGGTGCGCCGGGCTGCCACATTCTCCCCGAGCTTCATTTGGCAAAAGAGCCGCTTATGCGCAACTTCGAACTTGCGGTCCGGATTGGCGAAGGCACGGAACTTCTTTTCGAGCAAGGCCTCGAATTCATCGCACAACGGAAGCGTTTCGCGGTACTTCTGCCGGACCTGGAGCGCGGCCGCGCGCAGCCGGAACCGCTGGAGCGCAAGCCCGAAGGTGCCGTGCTTCTGGTAGGCGGCCTCCAAATCCGGCAGGGCGCGCTCCGCTATCTCTGCCACTTCATACTTCTCTCCTCCGGTTGTCGCGAAGGCCGCAACGATGGCCGTATAACTATCCAGTGCATGTTGCTCGGCGAGTTCAATCTCCGCGGCGCGGAAATACTCCTGAGAAAATTTGAGCCGTTCCTGTTCCTTTCCATTGAATGCGGCGATCTCCCGCAGAACAGAAGCGAACTGCATCACATTCGGCCACGCTTCCAGCGCGAGGGCCTCGCGAAGTCCGTGTTCGGCGACGGACTTTGCAAGCGGGCCGGGACCAATTTTGAGCAGTCGGGTAGCGAGGAATGCATCGCGGTCATTGTTAAGGTGCCGCTGGGTTAGTTCCGAATATCCGGCGCCGACCACATCGAGCACAAAGAGCGAGTTCAGCAGCCGCTCCTTCATCTGTGTCTTGTGAACTTTATAACGGGTGTCCTGCGGAGTCGTACCGAAGATTTCCTGTGCGAGGGCCTGTTCGGTTTGCTCCGGCGAATCGGCAAGCGCGCGGAAATAGCGGGAGGCAAGGTCATGGGAATCGTGGTAGTTCGCGCGGGAGATATATTGCCCGCGTTCCGGGAGCCCGCGCTTTACGGTGCGGGCGAGATCGCGCAAGGCTGCAAACGATAAAAGAGACATGGCAATCGAAAGTAGTGTGAGAACTTCAATGGCTGCCGCTCAAAAAGCGGACGCAACGATAACACTTGGCCGCACAAAAGTGCTCCAAAATAAAAAATTCCCGTTTAACTAATTCGTATGCCTCGAGGCCAAAATTGGGCACGATGTAGGCTCGCTTTGCTTTTGGTCACTTCGCAAGATCGCTCCAAATCTTCCTTTTGAAGCGACCTCGACCAGTTCAATCACAAAACTCGAAAAAGTATGAAAATTCTCGTTTCCCTTGCGGCGATCCTTCTGCTGTGCGGAGCGGCAAAAAAAACAAACACGGCGGACCTTACGGTCGCGAACCAAACCGCGAACGACCTCGGAGTATGTACCTTTATGGGAGAAGGAAACTCGGTGCAAATCGAAGTTGGACCGTATGCCCAAATTGACGACCCGATCAGCTTTATGGTCGATTCCGTTATCATCGACGGTCAGACCGTGGTTGAGCCTTCGAACGGTCCGGTGTATCTTCCAAATGGTTCAGAAATCGGAGTCCAGTGGCCGGCGCCAAACGGCATCGAGATCACTCCAGTCAGCAAAATCACTACTCCGATTCAGTGACTTTCGGACTTTTGCATTTTCCATAGCAACTAAAAACAGAATACGATCATGAAAGCGAAACTCTCAAAACGATTCGCGCAAGGCAGCGGCGTTGTCTTTCTTGCTGCGATGATGCTTACCGCGAACAGTTTTTTCACAGTTCAGGTGTATGCGCAATGGGATGCTCCCCCCTCACCGGGAGCGACACAACCTATTTTGGCCGTTAGCGGAAGCGTCGACCCACAATACGTGGCAACTTCAAACTTAGGTCAATTCGTGACCGGCAACGGATTGGAGGACATGTATCTTCTTGGCAGCGGTGGCAAGATAGTTAGCTCTACATCCGGCATTCCGAGCGATGCAAACGTGTGTGTAGCAACAAACCATGATACATACGTAGCAGTGATTACGATGGGGAGCAACCCGCCGTTGAATACTACATCATCGTTGTTTGTACGCATTTGGGCAAATAAAAGCGTCACCCCGAATGGGGGTCTTTATATGACAAATACAAATGTGCTTAATTCTTCCGTTCCCGGCTATATTAATGCAGGGACGACAACTTCCGTTGGGGCCGGTGCACCCGGAATTATCCAGAGGATCGAGGCAAATATGGATAATACGTACCTTTATATCGCTTACCAAACGAATACACAACGATTGGGCTATGCAGTTGTGCGCTCATCCGATGGATCGGTAATGGTCCCAGCAATGGATATCATCAATCCATTCGGCGCCCCTGCCGTCGGCAGCATACCTACTGTCGGGGTTTATCGGTGGTCGCAGTTAGGCTCGTGCCATATTGGTTATTCCATGACCTCCGGTGGCTATGTGCCCGTGGATTTTATGATCAACCAAACGACGCTGGCTACAAGCACAACCGTTTTACCAGCAGCACCGGTAGGACAAACAATCTGGTGGGTACGCGCAGTCTGCTCTGATAATGTAAATGTCGCTGGTAACTTCACGGGATATTTCTATGGCTGCACACCTGGTCCGACGCACGCGTGTCCCTCTAATCTCTATTACTGTGATGGTGCGGCAGTAAATCTTGTTACGGCAAACCATGAAGCTGTCGGCAACAACGATGTTCCTGACCCTGCGGTTGGAGATCCATACCATGATTGGAGCGGCGGTCTTTATCCGGGACACTCCATCTACTGCGTGTATAAGGAGACGGATTGTAATCTTCCCGAAACACAAACATTAAAAATCTGCCGCCAATATGGGAGCAATGTTAATCTTATCTATACAAGCAATCCAGGCATTCCAATAGCATACTGGACTGTCGGTTCCAATCAAATGGGAACCTTTTCACTGTTTGATGAGGGCGTTGGCAATCCTTTCCTTTGGCGCAACTTCCAGCACTTCGACGAAGATATTCAAGATAATACACTCGCGACAGGGCTGTGCAAAGCCGATGGACCACCAGACGTTATCCTGCATCCATCGGACACCCTGCGGTTCTGGAAAGCAACGCCGATGACCACCGAACAATTCGAGTTCGATCAGCCGAACTTCACGTTGCATGCCGGTTACCCATGGAATAATGTCGCGTTTTCGAACTCTCAAGTACGCGCCCATATAATGATGGACAATGGCGCTAAAATCAACTTCCTGAATAATCCATTGGTATCGATAATTGCGGAAGGACGCGGAAGCTGGGAATATGATGGGGCTTCACTAAATAATATGGTGCAGGATAATTTGCAACTACGGGGTAACAAAAATTTACCCGATACGAGTATGGTCAATAAAGCGTTCGGTTATATGAACGCGACGTGTCGTATAACAAACGCCAGTTCGATACAAAGCGATAAGGGCTGGCTTGAGTGGCAAGCAAGCAACACCAATCCCTATCCGGACATACTTTATATA
>JAKAIL010000159.1 GCA_021825235.1 Bacteroidota bacterium
TTCCGATCTAGCAAAACCTGAGGCCATTGTGTGATGCGAGGCGATGCAATGATGGCGACAGCTGAAAAAACAATCCCGCAGAAAATGAATAGCATCTCCTGCGGAGCAAGCTCACCAGCAATTCGAGCGACAAAAGTCTGTTCCGTACTGGACGGAATCGTCGCCGCTTGGGACGGCGTAGTGACAGAAACCTCCGGCTCGACAAGCACTTCCGATTCCATGACAAAAGCATTAACACGCGGCATCGTAAGACCGCTCCTCACTTAAGAGCAGAAAGCATTCCAAGTAACTTATCTCGATCCGTCACCGCTTATGAACCCATTGGCTCGCAGATCAATAGCCCTTAGAATCTCAAGAAAGTCCGGAATGGCAAGTTCCTCCGCCCTTTGCGTGAGAAAATGCAAGGCCGGGCCGCCTTCCACCGGTTTCATCGCTTCCGCTGAAAGCATGGCTTTCAGATTATTCCGGATGGTCTTCCTCCGCATCGCAAAGAGCGACCGAACGAGCTTTCGGAATGCCGCTTCATCGTAAGACGGTGGTGGTGGTGTGCCAGTCCGAGTGAAATAATCGCGGTCGAAGGCGATTCGAACGACCGCCGAATCCACCTTGGGAACCGGGCGAAACGCGCCGGCGGGAACGGTGAAAAGATAGCTCACCTCGCCGAAGAAATTGGCGAAAACGGTGGGAATACCATACTCTTTCGTTCGTGGCCTGGCCACTAACCGTTCGGCCACTTCCTTTTGGACGAGAAGCACAGCCTGCTTAACAAATTTCCGTTCGTCAATGAGCTTGAAAAGTATAGGCGACGTAATATAGTACGGGATGTTCCCAGCGACCTTCAGCGTTTGCCCTACCCGCTCCGCAATGGCTTTCAAGTCCATTTCAAGGAAGTCCTGCTCTTGAAGTTCGAACCGCTTACCTTCGCTTCGAAACATCGCCTGTAGTTCGGGAACTGCTCTCGCATCCAGCTCGAATGCGATAAGCTGCTTAAGCGGGCTTTCGAGCAGTACGCGCGTAAGTAATCCTGTACCGGGCCCGATCTCGATCACCACATCGTCCGATGTGGGTGCAAGGGCTTCCACGATCCGCTTGTGGAATGCGGGTACCACGAGAAAATGCTGGCCGAGCGATTTCTTTGCCGTTAGGTGCATGCCTAAAAAAGTGAAGTTCCAGCAATACGTGCCTCATGCTCCAGCAGCCACCGCTTGCGCCAGAGGCCACCGCCATAGCCGGTGAGCGAGCCATCACTTCCGATCACGCGATGACACGGAATGATGATCGCTATAGGATTAGCGCCATTTGCCCGACCTACCGCGCGTATGGCGTTCCGGTTATTAAGCTTTCGAGCTATATCGAGATATGAGCATGTATCGCCGTAAGGAATCGTTATGAGCGAGTTCCAGACTCCCTGTTCGAAGGCGGTTCCCTCTGGCTGAACAGGCACAGTGAAATCCTTTAAGGCGCCCCTGAAATACGCGGTGAGTTGCTCCACGACCTCGTTCGTCAGTGCGGACGGGTTGCGCTTTGACGGCGAAGTTTCCTGAAAGGAAACGGAGCGCACAGCCGCGTCATCGGCTTCAATTGCAAGAAAGCCGAGTGGAGTTTCAATGGAATCGTAGTATTGTTGCATCGATTGCAAGTGTTTCACACCTGTCATTCTGATATGATCCGCTGTAACTCCGGAAAGAATGTCCTAATCATGAACCTCGGTGTCCGTTGATAGAACTTGGTTGAGACAGAGGCCGTTTCATTGCGGGAGCTAAACACATGTTTCTTCTCAAGGCTTGCATTGCAACTTTCATTATATTGCTTCCTATAACTGCGTTTGCTCAGCATTCCTCCATCGATTCTGTAAAACGAGACACAACGGGATCCTACGGTGGCTATCGGACATGGAGAGAATATCTTGCTCACCAGGATACGCTCCCTATCCCGCGTCTTCCCGTTCCGGTTCAACTTGCATGGTTTACTTGGGGCTTGGGTAACGAAAGTGCATTTCCCTATCAATTCTCCGATTATGCGATCTTCGGTGAACTCACCTACCAGAGCGATCTGCTGATGTATCGTGTACGCTGGCTTAATGCGAAAGACTATAATTTTGGAGGTGTGTCAGAAAGTCTGGACGAATACGATGCCCTCTTTGGATTCGGGCTGCATCAAGGCATTCTGCTCAACGGGGAAGTAGGTATCGGATTTCGGCACCGATACCACTATCTTGCTGACCCATACCAAGATAATCTTCCCCCTCACACAACGATAGATTACCTCGCGTTGCCCATGCAAGCCGAACTATTAGTCCCCATTCCAACCAAGTTCCTCGGACTTGACTTCGGAATAGGAGTCACTTACTATGCTTCACTCTCGCATGAGGGATTCGACCACGGCTGGCTCATTGGCTTTAGTGTTGGGCGTTTGTCCGAGAATGGTCCCTCCTTTGGCGGACTGCCCGATCAGCACTGAACTCTTTGGCTGAAGCGATTCGTTAGTGAAATACGTCGTGCTTTGACCAACAGCTTGCCGCGACGCTAAAGAACAGGCTAAAGCGTGTGATCCATTCATTTAACTACTTGCATCACCCTGTTGGTCCGTGGAGAAACGCTCCACAGGCTAACAGGGTGTTTTTATGACAGACCTTCAGAAACTCACGATCGAGCGCCCGCTCGTCTTCGATGGCGCAACGGGCACGAACCTGCAATCGCAAAACCTCACGCCCGAGGACTTCGGCGGCGAGCACCTCGCGGGCTGCAACGAATACCTCATTCGTTCCAAGCCCAGCGCGGTGGAGCGCGTCCACGCGGACTATCTCATGGCGGGCGCGGACATCATCGAAACCGATACCTTTGGTTCTTCTTCCATCGTGCTCGCGGAATATGGTTTGGAGTCTCTCGCCTACGATCTTTCGAAAGAAGGCGCCGCGATCGCGAAGAAAATGGCGCGAGAGTTTTCCACGAAGGAGAAGCCGCGCTACGTGGCGGGTTCTATCGGCCCCACAACGAAACTTCCCTCGCTCGGGCATATTTCGTTCGACGCCATGCGCGATTCCTACTTTCAGCAGATGGCCGGCCTCCTTGATGGCGGCGCGGACCTCTTCATCATCGAGACCTGCCAGGACTTGCTCCAGATAAAAGCTGCGCTTGCCGCCGCGCAGGACCTGTTCCGCGATGAGCGTACGCGGCTTCCGGTCATTACATCCGTTACGATCGAGACGATGGGAACCATGCTAATGGGAACGGAAATCGCGGCAGCGCTTACGGCGCTCGAACCGTTCGATATTATTTCCGCCATCGGCCTGAACTGCGCGACCGGGCCAAAGGAGATGGAGGAAAATGTGCGTTACCTTACGCAGACTTCCCCGCTGCCCGTCTTTTGCATGCCAAACGCCGGGCTACCGGAGAATATCGGCGGCGTAGCACATTATCATCTCACCCCGGACGAACTGGAACGCTACATGACGCATTTCGTGCAGGATTTGGGCGTCTCCATCATTGGCGGCTGCTGTGGAACGACGAATGAGCACATCGCGCGGCTCTCCGATCTGGCAGGCCGGGGCCGGCCTGCACCACGCGCCATCGATTGGACTCCCTCGGCCGCGTCGATCTATTCTTCGGTTCCCATGCACGTGGAACCCGCGCCCGTCATTATTGGGGAGCGCTGCAATACGAACGGCTCGAAGAAATTTCGCGAATTGTTACTCCAGGAAGATTGGGACTCGTGCGTCTCGATGGCAAAGGAGCAAATCAAGGAAGGTGCCCACATGCTCGACCTCTGCGTTGCCTATGTGGGCCGCGATGAAGTGCGCGACATGCACGAGGTCATCACGCGGATGAACACATCGGTTACCGTGCCGCTTGTGATTGACTCGACCGAATATCCTGTAATCGAGGAGGCGCTAAAGCACTACGCGGGCCGGGCGATTGTCAATTCCATCAATTTGGAAGATGGCGAGGAGCGCATGGCACACGTCCTGCCGCTCTGCAAGAAATATGGCGCGGCGGTGATCGCGCTTACTATCGACGAAGATGGCATGGCCAAAACGCGCGAGAAGAAATTTGAGGTTGCCGAACGTATTATCGAGCTATCCGTGGGCAAGTACGGCATGCGCGAGGAAGATTTGATTTTCGACACGCTCACGTTCACATTGGGTTCCGGCGACGAGGAGTTCCGAAAGGCCGGGATCGAAACCGTCGAGGCGATTCGGCTTATCAAGACCGCGCACCCGAGGACGAAGACCATTCTCGGCGTTTCGAATATCTCGTTCGGACTCAACCCGCACTCGCGGCATGTGCTGAACTCCGTGTTCCTGCACTTTGCCATCGAAGCGGGGCTCGACATGGCCATCGTCCACGCCTCGAAAATTATGCCGCTGGCCAAAATCGACGACCGCGGTCGGGAACTCGCCAAGCAGATCGTCTTCGACGAGCGGGTGTTCGAAGAAGTGGCGGTGGTGGCGTAACAAATGGAATCAGCTAAACCCGACCGCCCACATTTTGAACCTAATTCCAAAGATTAACATTTATCGTAATCGATGGAGGAATTAACGATTCACCTTACGGCCGAAGAGCAGCATGCATTAAGCCTTCGGGCAAAAGAAATTGGTCTTTCTCCCGAGGAACTCCTGCGCCGGGGGCTCCAACGTGTCTTGGCTCCTGAAAAGCTCACCTTCAAGCAGGCCCTGGAACACACGCTTCGCAAAAACGAGGAACTCTATCGCCGATTGTCCTAATGGAATGGCTTCAACTGGAGGATGTATTTCTAATCCACGCCAGTATTATCGCTCGATCCGGTGGATCGAATGGGATCCGAAATCCCGCCGCCCTTGAATCCGCTTTAGCCCAACCGCTGCAACCTTTTGGGGGAAACGATTTATATCCCTCGTTTCTGGATAAGGCTGCTGCTCTTTGCTTTTTCCTCGTGCGAAATCATCCATTTGTCGATGGTAACAAGCGCGTTGGTCATGCATCTCTTGAAATTTCTCTGCAATTGAATGGCCTTGAGATTATGGCAGAGCAAGAAGATCAGGAAACGATAATGCTCGCGCTCGCTCAAGGCGAATTAACGCTCGAATCGTTCACGGAATGGGTAAAGAGTGTTGCTGTACCGCTTAATGCTTCGGCGACGGAGCAGTAAATAGTCCAGTTCTCGAATTTGACCGAGCTCAGTACCGATAGCTAAACGTCACGCTCACGTCGTTGCGTGAAATGGCATCGTCGGTGATATTCGCGCTTGCGGCGGTTCCCGAAGGAGTGAGGTCGTTGTAGATCGCGTGGTTCGTATGGTAGGTCGCGTGGCGAAGGGAGGCTTCGAGATCGATCGCCTTGCTCAACTTAATTCCCAATCCACCGGAGATCGCGGAAATGCCGTAGTTGGAAGGATCGCCTTTGTAAGGCGATGGCTCGTAACTATATCCTGCACGAAGGCTCACTCCGATTAGCGGGAACACGTACTCCGCACCGAGTTGATAGGAAAGTACGCTGCCCAAATCGGCGCGGATGGTATCGTTGAGCGCGCTCATGTCCGCGGTTCCATTCGAAAACCGAAGCTGCGACATGTCCTGGTAACCAATGCTGGCAGCCCCGGTAAATCCAAGCAAATGGATCGAGGCTCCCGCTCCGAACCGAAATGGGGTTGTCACATCGTATTCCTGCGCATAGACCGGAAGATTGAGCGCCTGATCGGAGCTATAGACGCCATTCGTTCCAAAGTTCGCCGTGCCCGTCAGCGTGGAACTTTCGGTAAAGTGCATCCACTCCGGCGTCTCCACGGTCACGCCCAGATTAACAATGCTGCGCCGCACTTGCAATCCGAACTTCATACTCGCGCCGTTCTGGTCCTGGTGCAAGCTCGTCATGATATTCGCCTGCTGAAATTTTGCGGGTGGAAAGAGACTATCCTTTGCGTAAATCCCATTCACATCCTGCTCCTGATAATTCATGGTGTAATCGTAGGTACCGAAGAGGATATTGAGCGTCGCCCCTGCGGAAACCCCTTCGGCGATATCAATTCCACCACCAAGGCGCACCGCGTTCAATCCTCCTTCTTCCGTCACTGTGCCGGATTGCTGCAAGCCACCCGTGAATGGAGTAGCAAGTGTGTAGGTACCACTGTCCGGCACATCGTAGGTCAACCCGAGTGCGTACGCCAAGTCGTAGTTTTGCAGGTACGAGCGATTTCCGGTTCCCGTCCCGCTGAGTGGCACCCAACCATACCCGGTCAGGAACCCTTGAGTATTGAAAAAAGAGGAACTCGGATTGACGGCCTTAAAGCTATAGGTCGTCGTATAATCGCGGGCGCGATCGTAGGAAACGCCAATCGCAAAATGGCCCTGGGTCACCGCAAACGGTGCGGCGATACCGAGGGAACCAAGCGACGTTGCGTCGAGCGAAGCCGCGGAAGCGTTACCGAAAAACGTAGCGGTGGAACCATGATCGCGATTGAGCAACCCAATCTCGACATCTCGCTCCGCAAGCGGCGCCAATGCAGCCGGATTGGCCTGGAGTGCATCCACGCCCGTGGCATCGGAGATCAGGCTTCCTCCCATCGCCACGCCGCGCGAGCTGCTAGGCAGCGGATCCTGAGAAAGCCCGATGCCTTCAGCAATCTGAGCGTGTGCCGTTGGAATAAATCCCAGGAACGCAATCGCGAAAAGAACAGTGAGGAGAAGTTTCGAGCGGTTCATAACCACAATGTAAGGATAAAACGGTTGTTCAGGATTGGTAATTACTTAGTTCCAATGCCTTTGAAGCTCTTCCCGTCGAGAAAAAGAGGGCTTATCGGCCACGACCCTCGCCACCTCCCGCTCGTCCTTCCGAGGATCCGCCGCCATAGGATCGGCCTCCGCCGCCGGAAGGAGCGGAGCTACGGTCCGGCGGGGAATAACTTCGTTCTGGTGGTGAGTAGCTTCGTTGCGGTGGTGAGTAGCCCTGCGCCGGTGCGCTATAACCTTGGGAAGGAGTATAGCTCCGTGCGGAGGGAGTGTAACTCCGTGCGGAGGGGCTGTAACTCCGTGCGGAGGGGCTGTAACTGCGATATCCTCCGCTGCGGGAGCCATTGTATTGGTAACCATTGCTCCGGTAACCCGCATTATTATAAGAACCATAGTTGGCTGCGCGCCGCACAACAACCATTGGGTGACCGGCTCGATACGTAGAAGTGATCGTCTGGCCATTCATGCGACGAACGATAACCGGATGGAACGAGGCAGATGCACTTGCATTCGGAACATTCATCGCCACTGTTCCTGGACCGGGCGTATTCACTCGGGCTACCGGCGCGGAACTGCGATTAAGTGCTGCACTTGCATCCGGGCTCAGCACATGTACCGGCGCGTTGCGATCTTCAGCGGTGCGAAGCACATCGGCGGCATTAGCTTGAGCCAGGCTCGGTTGGCGCACTATGACGGCGGGCTGAGCTGCAATTCTGGATTGCAACGCTGTTGCGCTGACGGAAGGGGGTGCAATACCCGGTGCCGTCGCCCGCGGAGCGACCACTCCGGCCCGATATTCACCGCCTACACGCCCCGGCTGGATGTTCTGATAGAGGCCGTATCCACGATCGAAGCCTCCGAAGTGGTGATGCCCATAATACCCATCGTAATAGGGAGCGTAATACCCGGCATAATATCCGTTAAAGAATGGATTGTAACAATTGTAGTATGGCGGGTAATACCCAAAATAGCCATACGGCTGCCACCAATCGCTATAATAATTTGAAGTGTAATAGTAAGGCCACCAGGGGCTGTACCACGTGTTATAATAGGGCCAACCAAACCCCACCGAAATTCCCCATGAAGGTCCCCAATAGCTGTCCCAGTAAGATCCGGAACCATAATAATTATTAACAATCGTGTTGCCCGTCTCATTCGGAGTGGCGCCGTTGGACGCGATACCGTCCGGTTGCACCCGATGCTCATCGATGAACATCGTATCGCCGTGCATCGTCGTGTCATACGTCACGAGTGGCGTTTCGAGTGAACCGTTCCGGTGCATGGTGTCGGAATAAACAGGACGCGGAGAGTGATACACATAATATCCCCCGCCGGTGGTTGCGAGGTGGGTATAGCACCCGGCAAGCAGAATCGGTGCGATGGTGAAGAAGAAGACCGCTGGGAACCAACGAATCGGTTTCATAGCTCGTAAGGAATTATCATTTACAATGCGTTTCGTTTTTCTCTGGTGAGGCCGGCCTTATTGCAGCCCAAGTCTCTTGTTTCCTTTCAGTCTAACGCAAAACTCGGCGCGAAGTGACCACAAAATACCTAAAAATAGCGTTAATTCGCATTAATTGCATCAATCTTCGTACATTATTATCCTTGATCATGAGATTCCGTATTTTTGCTACACCACATGAATAGCCATCATCGAGATCAAATCGCAAATTTCACCCACGTCGTTCCCCTGCTTTGCTTGCTGCTGATGCTTGCTTCCTGCGGTAAAGGACCCGCGAGGCTCATCGATGCCGTTAAAGAGATTCCCCTATCCGGCGGTCACGATACCCTCTTTATGGAGCGATCGAGTTATTGGGATCACTATGGACCGTCTATCGCGCGAACCGATTCGAACCGCCAGACCATTTCGTTCAAACCGGCACCGGGAGATGTGGCATTCGTTACGCTCCGGAATATGGGCGGCGTACCGCTGAAGCGCGACACAGTCCAAACGAGCGAGCATTTTTCTGCCGAGCATTTCCTGCGTACCGGCACGCGCGATACCAATATGCACCTCACGATCGAATTCGCGGACCCACGACGGCAGCCGACGGACGACATTGTTTATATCCGGAACCTCGATTCGGCCTTTCGGGAGTATCTGTTTTGGGAGCGATAGCGGTTCAACAAATACCTAATTCGCGATGCGTTCAATACGCGCTATTGGACGAAGTTTCTATAAGCGTTGTCACAACATCGCTCGGTGGTAATCGCGCTTCCACCGCCTCCCACAGCATTTCGTAGGGCAGCACCTGCGAGCCCTGCATTCGGTCGATCGTTTTGATTTTGAGCATGCGCTTCAGCATGGGACGCGCCGAGGTTAGGATTCTCTCCCGCTCGAAATCGTGCGTGTTCAGCAGTTGCATCATGTCGATAAAAATATTGCTCTGGGTGGCTTCGTCCTGGCCCAGGTGGCGTGTTTTATATTTTTTTAGGGATTCCATACGCGATTCGAAATCGAAGATGTTATTACCGAGCAGCACGAGAATTTCGAGCACGATTGCCGCCATCTCATAACCCGCATAATCGCCCTTGAAGCCCGGGAACTGATTCATGAGCCGTTTGTGGAGTTCCCCGGGTTTCTCGTGTTTCTTGAATGCCATTCCGGTTACCGGGCGGCCCGTCCAATACTCCGCATGGCCGCGAAAGAGTATCCATAAGTTGCGCGTTACGTCCGTTTGGGAAGTATAGTCCGGACGGGCCAGGATCGTTTGAACAAGATCGTATGCTTCATTGAATTTCCTCGTGTGCATGAGAAGAAGAAACCGCCACGCCTGAAACGAATACCAATTCTGATCGCCGGAATCGAATAAGCTTTCGCTTGCGGTCATAACCGTTTGCGCTTCCTCATAACGCTGCATTTGCACGAGGCACAACAGGCGTGAGAGCGCGTTGCGACTTTTCCGAGAAAGGTTTGCGAAAAGTGAATACTGCGTAAGCAGTTGTTCCAT
>JAKAIL010000160.1 GCA_021825235.1 Bacteroidota bacterium
CAATCCGCCATTCTTTATTCTCGGAGGCAAAGTACCCAGCCCAATATAAATTCATGCAAGATTGCGACGTATCGAGATTATCATCAGTAGGGATAATGTGCGACCGCTTTGCGGTTTGTCCCCCGCCCCAACCAGTACCACATGAAATGTTGGATGTTGATTGCCAACCTGTGAATGTATTTGTGGTATTGGCAGTATATGTAAGGGTATTAATACCGCTCGCCTGCGCATTCGTTTCCCCGTCGCCCAGGAACAATTGGTGCAGGTAAAGGTGCCTGAGCCTCCGTTGGCCGGGTCAACACCTGTTCCCCAAAAGTTGTAATCAATGTTGCCCAAGTTTACCGTGGCATTAGCACCGAATATCGTTGGAGAAGACCCGGTCGCGGTCGAAACGAAATTATTATGTGCCCAATTCGAATAGCCGCCTAAGGAACCGACCAAGATATTTGACGATCCATCTTCTATATTCAGCAGCCAAGGGTAACCAGCAGCTATGTCTGCAGATGGACCCTTGACGGTATCATAAGCTGCATAGTCGTTGCCGCCTCCATGTACACCGGTCATGTCGATTACCGATCCACCTTTCGCATCAACGCCAAAGTGAGTGTACGACGTAATGGAATTAAAAATTGGATGCGGGTTATCGCTCAGGGTGCCCCAATAGCCGATGTCATCGTTTTTAAGAGTATTGGATTTAATATAACCCCAACCGTAGCTTGACTTAATACCGCACGCAAGCGGGGAAGTGTAATAGGGTGGCACAAGCTGAAGATTCTCAATGTCATTAGTACAGAGTAAGGAATAGGAGTCTACAACTAACCCGGAAAGCGCAGTTGGCCAAATATTAATTCCAACGTTATAACCGCCATCGGTTATTTTATTGCTTTCCACATTCGCCGTCGTGTTTTCGAGCACAATTGCGCTCACGGCCGCATCGTCATCATCAACCGGGTTGCCGGCAGTTCCAATGGTCGTATAATTTGAGCTTGTAAATTGATTCCCTTCGATATCGATGGGTCCGAGTTGGGAAAAAGCTCCATAGCCTTCAGCGTAATATGCTTCGCTATTGAAGTTCCTTGCATAAATTCCATAAACAGGGAAATCTTCCAAATTTGGGTAGAGTGGCGCTCCCACATGGTCTGACCAGCCCCCAAAAGTATTGTTTGAGATTAAAATGTGACCATAAAAGTCGTAATACTGCGGGAGTTGGTCACTCTCGAGAAGGATCACATAACCCCTGAGATCATTAAAGGTCATATTCTCGACCGTATAATTTACAGCGTTGAAATGTGTTCCGTCCACAACTTTTGGGTCGGGATCAACCATGTGAATCTCGATGGCGTCTGCATCTCCACCGTTGAAAGTTACGTCTCCCCCATCAGCGATATCCGGTGCGGAATAATCCGGGTCGGATTCCCCAATTCGAATTTCACTCTTGCCACCAGGATAGTAGGCACTGGTATTGTAAAAATCGAAATTCTCAGCATCGAATGCCGTTGTGCCGCTGTGGTCCCCGGCGTCCCACACTTCGCCGACACGCATAATCACATCTACGGCCTGCTGGTTAATTTGCGGGCTCGCTCCTAGAAAGTAGGGTATATGACCCCGCAAGCAACCGCCAGCGTTCCACCAGGTGCTCGTATCTGTCGAAGCAATCCGCGCATTTCGTTTCAGAACGGTCTGCCCATCGAGCGTCATGGTTCCGGTGGTATCGTATGTATTAAAGCTCGCGTTATTTATCGGGAAAACATCGCCCCCGTACAACACGTCGATGTTCCCGGCGAATTCATTTCCATCGGGTGTAATCGAAAATTGGGTCCACTCGCCGCAAACGAAATTAGCCCCGCCATGAACTATTAACGTTCCAGGCACATCCGTAACCGTACCTTCGACGTCTTGCCAGGAGGTCCCTATTTGGATATTGCCGCCTCCTGTTTCACAAGGGACATTGGTGACTGGCAAGCCGGGAAAGACCCAGTTATCCCAGTTCAAGGTGCCATTCGTAAAGGGTGTTCCGATCAGGGTAGGGGCCAGAGTGGTCGGGTCGTGGACTTCTACGAGGCCATAATAGTTCCACGTGCCATTCACGATTACCGATTGCGTACTCCCTCGGTTACTGCCCAGGAAGTTGAAATAAAAATAAGGCATATTGGTAAGGTTTGCAGCCGTTCCCGGAACGTATTGACCAAGCGGTTGACCCACACATAGAGCGACATTTTCGTCGACGAAATTAAGCATGCCAACATGCGGGTCAATATTTACTGGCGCGGTGGACGTTCCATATGTACGGGGCTGGTATAGGCCATAATTTGGATTCGTAAGGGAGAATCCATAATTGGGATCGGTCCAAACAGCCATTGTCTTATTTTCCAGAATTTTAGCTCCTGCAGTCCCCCCGTGCGATGTTCCGCTCCGTAACGTGCAAATATCAGTCACGAGTGTGTTCTCATCAATATCCTCATCGAAGGCGCGGCTGGTATCGCGCGAATAATAATGCAAACCGCTACTGGTCCGCCAATGCACATGGATACCCATCTGATTTACGGCCGCACAATAACTTACGGGATTATCGGGCAATACCTGCGCAGGAGTTGGAACGGGATAAACTTGGTCCATCACCATCCGTTCGTCGGTCGTGCCGCAGGAACCGTTATCATCGCCGCGCACGATCAACAGAGGCAAAGAGGAGGTTCTGGCCGATTCATCGTATTGGTAGAGGCAATGGAATTGATTGAAGGGTGCGCCGGGATAATCCTGCTCGTCGTACGGGTTCGAAAGCGCAACGATGGGATGATCGAGGATTGGCCAGCCTTGCGGTGCAACCACCCAGATGTCGGGCTGCACGGGAAGTTCAGGTGTCACAAGCATACCATCCACATAGTTTGCCGCGACCCCAGGTAGAACCTGCTGGTATTCAACGAGACCAAGTCCCGACGGCGTTGCCAAGGTTCCTGTGCCCTTGCCGCGGGTAACGGGGTCATGCGGCTCAACGTAATTGACGATGGCATACACAGCATCGGTCGTCGCTTGAACGGCACCGCCCGCAAAGACACTGCTGACAAGAATCCTCGCATGCGTTACAAAATTGTATGGCACCGCGGGGGGGCAGCCCGGCGGAATATATTGCGTCGCAAGGGGGATTGTGGTCATGGAAGTTCCGTTCCATTTTTTCACTATAATGCCACTTGGAAGAGTCTGTCCTGTAAGGTATGCAACTTCGAAACTCGGAGTGGTCCCGGTTCGATTATTTCGGGGATCGCATGCGATGGTCGGGCGCTCGCCCTGGCCAAGGGACATCGGAAATCCGGGTTGCACCGCCATCGTATTTAGATCGACAACTGTTGCCCAAATTTCGCTCCCTACAATGCCGGGGCTTAGATTTGTTGTGGAACACCAGGTAACGTAAAGATAGGCTGCGTCGCAAGCGACATCGAATTCGTCTTGATAAGGCGCAGCGCTTACGACGTTGTGAAAGGTCCCTACCGGTTGCTCCGTAGAGACAGCGGGATAGGCGTGAATCGTACTCGCGATAATGTTCATCGGCGGATTCGGATTCGAAAGGAACGAAAACGAGAGATCGACATCCGGCGCGCGGAAGCCCTGCACGACAAATGTGGTTCTGGCGGCAGCCGGCCAGACGTAGCTCGCCGCGCCATCGAGATTCGTTGTTGCTTTTGGTTCCGTGGGAACCGCGCCACCAGCGAGGGCAGCGTTCTGCACCACACCGGGCGGGATACATTCGGGGTGATTAGTCAGCAGCGTTGGGTCATGCGCCGCTGCATCATAGTGCGTGGACGGTGTATACAACCCATTTGCAAGCAAGTACCAACCGGCGGGATATGTTGTCGCGCCGTTCGTTCCCTGACCGGCGGAGCTGCTTAAGGTCCACTGGCCATAGCCATTCGCTGCAAGGCAATCCATAGAAAGGACCGGAACCGGATCACCAGTTCCAGTACCCCCCGTTTCGCCGTAACTTTGTCCATCCGCGACGGACTGCTGCCGGAACGAATATTCGGTATTCGATTGCGCCCGGATTCCGGTAGCCGCAATGGCGCACGCTAAGCAGAGTGCAAGCATAGCTCGCCTAAAAAGTGCTGAAGTGCTGAAGTGCTGAAGTGCTGAAGTGCTGAAGTGCTGAAGTGCTGAAGTGAAATTTCAGCGTTGGCAAAAAGTTTCATAAGTTCTCCTGCAAAAAAAGTAAAGTTTCAAATTACCTCGGCGGGAGACGAGTGGACGAGACTCGCCGAAAGCAGATTGAGGGAATGATCGCTTGCTGCTGGCAAAGCAGGAAGCTGTTCGAACAACATGCAGCTTCGTGGTGAGCAAATGCAGTGCCCTTGCTAAATTGCTTCGTATTGGGCACTTTGGTAACGGGAGGAGCAACTTGGAGTGTAAAATTTTTACGGTGAGATGTAAAGATTCTTTCCTTGGCTCCAATGCGATAATCGCGCAGATCGCCTACGCATTACCGTCAGAGGTTGGGACCAGGGAATTCTTTCGCTTGCGTTCGAAGGCAACGCGGGCATTGCCGATTTCCTCGCGCGCTTGTGTGGCGGGGATCCAGTTCCCAAGCTTTACATGCTTGTTCTCCAGAATTTTATAGGTGGTAAAAAACTGTTCGAGTTCAATTCGTTTGTGAGCGGGGAGATCGGTATAATTCCCAAACTGGTTCACGGCGGGATCGAATGCGGCAACGGCGATGATCTTGAGGTCGTTGCCATGTTCGTCCTCCATTTCGAGCGCGCCTACGGGAATGACATCGAGCACAATGCCGGTCGCGAGCGGCTCATCGGTGACGACAAGGACATCGAGCGGATCGCCATCGTGCCACATCGTGCTCGGAATAAATCCATACGCTACGGGGTAGTGGACGGCGGAGAACAGCACGCGGTCCAGCTTAAAGACTTCGAGTTCCGCATCGTATTCGATTTTGCTTCGGGAGCCGCGCGGAATTTCCACGACGGCATGGACCACTTCCGGCGCGGATGGGCCAATGGGTAATTCTTTCAGGTTTGTCATTATGCGAGCGGATGCTGTAGTGAAATTATAGTAATCATTATGCCAACCGAATCGCCGCAAAATCCGGAGTGAAAACGGAACCATCCCCTTCCACGCCTGTTCGAAACAACCACGTCTATTTTCGCTCGATGCGCCGTTTTTCTTACGTAACCATCTTCTTGCTTTTGCTCTCCACGCGCGTATTTGCGTGGCCATCGCATCTCGATTCGCTCGAAACCTGGGGCACAAAGCCACTCGTTGGCCATGCCGCCTTAGCCATTCTGGGCGATACTTCGCTTCCGGCTCGGCTCCAGGCCGCGCTCGAAGCGACGTATAATCTTACGCCTTCGTACGATAAACATGGCGTCGCCGCCAGTGTGATTGTGCCGGGATACCCGCAATGGTCTGGTGCAGCCGGCACCTCCGATGGCACGAATCCCATGTCCGCCGCGCTCAGCTTCGAAATCGGTAGTTGCACCAAGACTTTTGTGGCCGCGCTCATTCTTCAGCTCCGGGACGAAGGGAAGCTTTCTCTTTCCGATTCCATCTCCAAATATCTTCCGCGCTACCCGAATGTGGACAGCACGATCACCATTGCCGAACTGCTCGATCATTCCAGTGGCCTCTACGATTATTTGAATGACGATCCCGCTCAGCGTGCCCTCAGGGACGCGTATGAAAATGATCCCGCGAAGCATTGGACACCTGCGGAGATTCTGGACAGTTTTGTCGGACCGGAAAATTTCAAACCCGGTCAGGGATACCGCTACTCGAACACCGATTATCTATTGCTGGGTCTTATCGCCGATAGCATTACGCACCAATCCACCGCGAATGAAGTCCACCGCCGGTTTCTTTCGCCGCTCCAGATGAGCCATACGTTTTGCTCCTGGGAAGATTCCATCCCGGCCAATTTTCCGCACAATTACTCGGATTACATTCCTTCGATTCACCGCTCGGTCGATTATTATTCGATCGATAAAACGGCGCAGCTAACGATGGCGAACACGGCCGGGGGCATGGTTTCGGTTCCCGCGGAGCTCGCGCGGTGGTCCCAGGCGCTGTACATCGGACAAATATTAAGCCCAGCGACGACTGCGGAAATGCTTAATCCGAGTAATTATCATCGGCTGACGGACGGCTTTTACTACAACCTTGGAACCATGTTGGAAGGCCAGACCTCCACTGGTCAGCTTATTTACGGACACTTTGGCTCGATGGTCGGGTTTGTGACTGGCATGGCAACGATTCCGCAGGATTCGGTAACGGTCGTCGTTTATGTTAATTCGCTGACCGATACGGTAATCGCGGCGAATTACGTGGACGCGCTTCTGTATCAGATTTTGAATTCGCCGCAAAACGGCGTTGCAGCCGGGCCGGAGATAACCGAAGCGGTATCGGTTACGCCGAATCCGGTCCGTAGCCTTACGAATTTCTGGTTTTACCAACCGGCGATGGGACCCGCGGAGCTTAGCTTGTATGACGACCTCGGCCATCGTGTCCGCCGCATTCGTAACGATGGTACGCCTCCAGGGGAGCAGCAAATTGCCCTAAATTGCGCAGGGCTTTCCAATGGCGCTTATTTCTATCGGCTAAAAACTCCGCAGTCGGTTAAAACGGGAGTGCTCGTGGTCGAGCAATGAGCCACGGGCGATTTTTGGTAAGAATTGGAACTCTCATTGGCGAAACAACATTTTCAGGCGCGCCAGAAGCAAGGGCCTGTAGCTCATCTGGTAGAGCGCGTCGTTCGCAACGACGAGGTAAGGGGTTCGAGTCCCCTCAGGTCCACGGGGAATTATGAATGAGGAATGATGAATTATGAAATGGATTGAGGCGTTGTTTCCGGCTGAGGAGTAGATTCTTCCTCGTTACTGCATGATTTTACCCATTTATACATTCGATCATCCCGTGCTTCGGCAAGAGACGGCTCAAGTGGAGCAGGACACCGCAGAACTGCAGAAGTTCATCAAGAACCTCATTGCGACGATGCGTAATGCGGAGGGGCTTGGTTTAGCTGCCAATCAGGTCGGGAAGTCGTTGGCCGTCACCGTGATCGATCTCAAACACGTTCCGGGGATGGAAGAGCAGGGGGAATTGGTACTGATCAATCCTGCCCTGACCGGTACGGATGGCGAATCCGTCTTCGAAGAAGGCTGCCTGAGTTTGCCCGGCATCCGCGAGGAGATTATCCGTCCGGAAAAAATAGGGGTGAAATACTTAGACCGTAATTTGCGCGAAGTGGAGGTCGAGGCGGATAAAATCCTGGCGCGCGTTGTCCAGCACGAGATCGATCACCTACACGGGAAGTATTTTATCGATTATCTTTCGCCATTCAAGCTTTCGCTCCTGCGCACGAAGCTCTCGAAAATGATGCGCGGGACCGTCGAAACCGAGTATCCGCTTGCCCCGCCATCGGGCCATCATCCCAAGCCCAAGGGCAAAGCCCGGAAGCTGGCGGGGATGTAAGAACAGTTATCGGAATTCCTCCATCAGTTTCTCCAACGCCTCTTTTCCCGGACAGAGCTTATCGAACGGCACCTGGGTTAAGGGTACTTCGGTTGTGCCAAGTACGCTGTGCATATCCGGCTGCGATTCATCGATAAACAGAATACCGGTTGGAACTTTGCCTTCTTGTTGATGACGCTGGAGATACGCGAACACGGCTGCGCGGTCTCGCGGATCGTAATCGTCCGGAGTCCGCGTAAAATGGATCACGGAGCCATCGTGCATGGTTACCGCGGTGTGTCCGTTACGGCTGATGCTTGCCACGAGTTCCTCGGCTGGAAAAACGACGTCCGAATCCGTTACATGGAAATCATGCTTCCGGGTGTAGAGGTAACTTTTCGTAGAGCCTTCGTGGTCGTTGAACGTAACGCACGGCGAGATAACGTCGATAAGCGCCAGTCCATTGTGTTTGAAGGCCGCCTCGATAATCGGCACAAGCTGTTCCTTCTCTCCGGAAAAGCTGCGAGCCACGAACGTCGCGCCGAGGCTCAGCGCCAACATCACGGGGTCGATCGGAGAGACACGGTTCGCTTCACCTTTCTTGCTTTTCGATCCCACATCGGCGGAAGCCGAGAACTGCCCTTTCGTCAGACCATAAACACCGTTGTTTTCAATGATGTAAACGATGTTGAGGTTTCGCCGGATCGCGTGCGCCATCTGCCCAATGCCGATCGAGAGCGAGTCGCCATCGCCGGAAATGCCGATGGAAATGAGGGAACGGTTCGCTGCACCGGCGCCGGTAGCAATCGCTGGCATGCGGCCATGGGCGGAGTTAAACCCGTGCGCGCCGCTTACGAAGTACGTTGGCGTTTTGGAGGAACAGCCGATGCCGGAAAACTTTGCCATTTGGTGTGGCTCGATGGAAAGCTTCCATGCCGCGCGAACGATCGCAGCGGTTACAGAATCGTGCCCGCACCCGGCGCATAATGTGCTCATTGCGCCTTCGTAGGCACGGAGATTTAAGCCGAGCGCATTTTTTTCCAGGCTCGGATGGGTTACAATTGGTTTTGTAATAGATGGCATAGATACTAATTTCTATAGGCTTATTCTCCGAGCACGGCGGCAGCGTTCACTTCCGGATGTACGTGCCGCGAAAGCTTATGCTGTATTCCTTCCACAACGGATTTCGCCGAGAGCGGAAATCCACCATAGACTAAAATGGACTGTAATTTCCCTTTTAGGGTGTCCGTCTCTAATGTTAGGAGGGACCGCAATTGTGCATCTCGATTTTGCTCGACCACGTAACAAAAATCCTGGTCCTTAATAAAATCTTCTACTTCGCGACGGAATGGGAACCCGCGAATACGCATGTAATTCGCGCTGATCCCATCTGCGTCCAGCAGATCGATGGCTTCTCGGCAGGCGCGGTCGCAGCCACCAATCGTAATAATGCCAAAGGTGGCGTTGGGCTTTAGACGAATGATTGGCTCCGGTACGAACCCGGCCGCTGCCCGGTGTTTTTTCAGCAGACGGTCCATGACTTCCTGATACTCTGCGGGTGCTTCCGTATATCCCCCAAGCCGATTGTGGCCGGAACCGCGCGTGAAATACGAGCCTTTCGCATTCACCCCGGGGAGCGATCGAGCGGCTACATAATTCTCATCTTCTGGCGAGTAGCGATAATAGGTCTTTAGCTTATCCAACTCTTCGCTGGTTAATACTTTCCCCCGGTTGGGGCGGAAGTTATCGTTCCACTTCAGGCGGTCCACTACCCAATCGTTCATACCAATATCGAGATCGCTCAGCATAAAGACGGGCGTTTGGAACTGTTCCGCAAGGTCGAAGGACTTTACCGCAAAATCAAAGCATTCCTTAGGATCGGAGGGAAATAAAAGAATATGTTTCGTATCGCCGTGCGACGCATACGCGCAGAGCATGATATCCGATTGCTGCGTGCGGGTTGGCATTCCGGTCGAGGGGCCGGTACGCTGAATATCGAAAATAACGGCTGGGATTTCCGCGTAGTACGCGAGGCCGATCAGCTCGCTCATGAGCGAAATGCCTGGCCCAGCGGTCGAGGTGAACGAGCGTGCCCCGGCCCACGATGCGCCAATTACCATTCCGATCGCGGCGAGTTCGTCCTCGGCCTGAAGAAATGCGTAATT
>JAKAIL010000161.1 GCA_021825235.1 Bacteroidota bacterium
ACAAGCAAAGAGCCAGTGAGCACAGCGGGTTTGCGCTCTCTTTTTGATTATTGGAAGACAATGCAATGCACACAATGCGGTACTCCTATCGAGGTAGGTTATCTCCGCGTCGAATCGCTCGGCAAAGACCAGCTTCCCCCGCGCCTTGCGCCGCTCACTCCCAGACGAACGTCCCTTCCGGCGGTGGCGCGCCGCGGATACGGTAATCGCCAAGCAGGTAATCGTCCACGAAGGTATAGCGGAGGTGGAGATCGGCGTACTCCCAAATCTCGTAGGGGACCTGTGGCGAGCCGTACGAGGAAGCAAAGGCTTCGGTCTCGCGGTCCATGGTGCTGGGCGGTCCTAAGGCGATGTACACGCGGCCGCGGTCGGATTTCCAGCCCGGCCCGTAGGAGGTCGGGAAATTGGCATCCGCGTACGCCACGCGCTGATAGAAGATTTCCATCGCGCGGTTGCCGGCGCGACCGCCAATGCCCGCGCTCCGTGCAGAAGCAAACCGCTTGTCCGCCCAGAAGGCGAGGATGGCATTCTCCTTCTCCCGTGGCGTGCGTGCGTTCGAAAGCGAATCCGCTTCCGGGCTATTGGCAATGAGCAGGAGCTGGGCGATGGCCTCGTCCAGGCTGTTGCCCAGAATCGGAATCCCATGCGACATCGTGACGACGATGCTACGCTCGGCCTGCGCGATGGCACGCCTGGCGAGCACCGCGGTATCGCTCACGTTCGTATCGGCCGCGCTCGGAAGCACATAGGCATGGACGGTGTAGTGGCCATTCCACAGGGGCGTGAAATCGAGCGGGATAAAGAGCGGCTCGCTCGCCGCATGGGCCGTTTCGGGCGAAGGCGAGGAACCAATCACCAGCGCGGTGCGCGGAAAGGTCGTTCCGGCTTCGTTCGCGGCTTCGTTCGATGGGAACACTTCCGCAACGATTCCCAACTGCGCCTGCGCCGGTGGGCGGTAGAGCTCGGCAAACATGCCGCCCGAGGATTCCAGCAAGGGGCTGCCGCTCTCGCGTTCGAGCGAGGAGACATCCGGGCCAATCGAGGGAACGACGTTCATGCCGTGCCGCTCCCGATAGAGCAGGAGATCGCTGAGCGCGGGCCCACTCGGACCGAAGGCGCGCACCGCGAAGGTAAACGTCGTATCGAATTCCCGGCGCGAGTAGAAATCGCGCACCGTAACGTGCATCGTGTACCCGGTGCGCGGCGCCAGGCGGAACGACAGCTGCTCGGCGTCGGCGCGCGCCAGGCCGGAGAGTTCCGCTTCGTGATGTTCGGCGATGCGTTCCAGCACCGTAAACGCGGCATATCGGTCAAGGACCGTGGTATCCCCGGAAGAAATATGGATGTTCACCGAGTAATCGGCTACATATTTGTCGATAGCATAGAGGAACTGGAGCGAGGGATAGGGAACCGCAAAGTACAAGTCCACGCGGGTGCTGTCGGGGGAAGGGCCCTGGAAATCGAGCAAATCGAAAGCGACGCGGGGATGGCGTACCGGAACGGTGTCCGTCCGGGTGCCGGGCGCTCCCCATTGCGCCACCGCCGTAACCGGCAGGAGCAGCCAGAAAAGGAGCCATCGCTTCATCCGGCCTCCGGAACGGCTTCGAGGTCGAACTCGGTGGCGCCGGTAATCCGCACGGGGGCGAACTGGCCGATAGCGAGCGGAAACGGGGAACTCACGCGTACTTCGCCGTCCACCTCCGGGGCATGCGCGGCGGTGCGCCCATAATAGATTCCCGTTTCCACTTCGTCCGCGCGTTCGATCAGCGCGCGCTCCACACGCCCAACCTTCGCCACATTCTTCGCAAGCGAAAGTTCCGCCTGTACATCATAGATTCGTTCCTGCCGCCGGAGTTTCTCCTCCGGTGGCACCGGATCGCCCAATGGATGCGCCGTCGTCCCTTCCTCCTGGCTATAGGTAAACACGCCGAGCTGGTCGAAGGCCATCGTTCGTACGAATTCCTCCAGCTCCTCGAACTCGCGCTCGCCTTCCGCCGGATAACCCACGATGAGCGTCGTTCGCAGCGTGATCCCCGGCACGCGCTCGCGGATCGTGCCGATCAGGTCTTCCGTGGCGCGGCGCGTAATGCCGCGCCGCATCGAGCGGAGCACAGCCGTCGAGGCGTGCTGTACCGGCAGATCGAGATACGAAACGATCTTCTCCTCGCTCGCCATCACGTCCAACAAATCGAGTGGGAACTTCGCCGGATAGGCATACATGATCCGAATCCATTCGAGGCCGTTGACGCGGGCAAGGCGCTCCGCCAGCCGGGCAATCCCCCCTCTTTCCCCCCGCGAGCGGGGGGATGAAAGGGGGGGAAGATCGAGCCCGTAGTTCGTCGAGTCCTGCGCGATGAGCACGAGTTCCTTCGCGCCGTTCGCGGCGAGCATCATCGCTTCGAATTCCAACTCTTCGATGGGACGCGACCGGTGCCCGCCCCGCATGATCGGAATCGCACAGAAGGAGCAGGGATGATCGCACCCTTCCGAGATTTTAAGGTATGCGGAGGCGCTTTGGGAACCGGTCCATCGGCGCTCGCCCAGCAGATTGTGCCGCAAGTCCAGACCAGGATCGCGTTCCGGCAGGAGCCGCGCTAAGATTGCCTCGAAATCCTGCGTGCCAAAGAAGGCGTCCACCTCCGGCAGCTCCGCTTCGAGTTCCGAACGATACCGCTCCGAAAAACACCCGCTTACAAAGACCTCCCGCACCGCGCCCGTCTTCTTCAGTTCCAACGCTTCTAAGATCGCGCCGACCGATTCCCGCTTGGCGTGGTCAATAAACCCGCAGGTATTTAGAATTACCCGCTCGGCCTGCGCCGCGTCCTCGGTGAGCGGCACGCCACGCGCGGAAAGCATCCCCGCGATCACTTCCGAATCCACGGTGTTCTTTTCGCAGCCAAGCGTAATGACGGCAACGCGGCCCCGAGCAGTGGGGTTGTGGATGATTGGCACTATCGTAAGGGGGTCGGCATCGAGCATCGGAAACGTCCTAACACGAGTGAAGCGCGTCCGTTCCTAAAGGTCACTTTTCAGAATCCAGGTCTCAAAATTAGCGATATTTGTAGCCTAAACTTGGTCTTCTCCCGGGATCATGACGATGAAACGTACGGTTCTCTCCACATTCGCTATCCTTCTACTCCTGTTGGTCGCGGCCACTGCGCGAGCGCAAGAGTGCATCGTGATTAACGAAATCATGTTCGCGCCCACGAAGCCGGAACCGGAGTGGATCGAATTGCTGAACGCTTCGGCGGACACGATTTCCATCGCTGGCTGGCACATGACGGTCGGACACTACCTTCCGAAGGCACTGGACTCGGCGAATAGCACGCTTCCGCCGGACTCCATGGTCGTAATTACCGCCAGCGATTCGGTGCTCGCAGCCGTGGACCAGATTCCGGCATTCAAGATTATTCACGTTGCGCTGCCAGCCCTTAGCAATAGCGGCTCCACGGTCACGCTCAGCGATACGAGCGGCGCAATGGTGGATAGCGTGTCCTACTCCGGCAATTGGGTGAAGGGCACGGGAACTTCCATCGAGCGAATCGATCCTTCCAAGCCTGGATATCTCGTCTCGAATTGGTCCGCTTGCCTGGATACCAGTGGCTCGACCATCCTGCGGCCCAATTCCGTTCGCCGGAGAGCGCGCGACCTTGCCATTACTCTGGCGCAGCCGTACGATTCTGTGCTCTATGTTACGCTCGCTAACGATGGGCATGATACCCTTTACGACCCGACTGTATCGGTCTGGATCGGAACTATCGACTCCCTGCTTTATCCAACGACTGCGGCAATCCTTCCCGATAGCGTTGCGATCTTTGCGCTGCCGCTCCCACAGGATTTCTTTGGTCTGTTTTCGGGAATTGCATGTCTTACGGATTCGCTGGACGAAAATCACGCGAACGATAGCGCGCGCTTTAGCATAGCCCTTTCCATTCCGCGGGATAGCCTCGTCATCAACGAACTTATGTTCGCGCCGATCGGCGGCAGCACGCAGTGGATGGAACTCTATAATCGTTCTGGAAGCTGGATTTCGATGGACTCTGCGAAACTCCTAACGGGCATTAGCAAGCCGGGCACGTACTCGCACTGGATTCCTTCGCTCTTGATCGCGCCCGATTCCTTTGCAATCGTAGCCGCCGATAGCGGGCTGTTCTTCCAACGCTATCCATCGCTCCCGCGCCAGGGCGCCGTGGCAGATCTCAATCTTTCGACGCTCAACTTCGGGAAGGATTCCTGCACCCTCGTCCTTCACAACCCGGACACGACGACTATCGACTCCGTGCATTACCTGAAAACGTGGCAGCAAAGCCTGGTACGCAAGACCTTTACCGGAATCTCACTGGAACGCATCGATCCCGCGGGTGGAAGCAACGATCCGAATAACTGGCACGCGTCGCTCGATTCGTTGGGAGCAACGCCGCTTCGGCCCAACTCCGCTTCTTCCTCCGCCGTCCATGATACCGTGCTTCCGGCGGGAACGACCTTCAACGCCTCGTTCAGCCCCAATCCGTTTTCGCCCGATGGCGATGGCTTCGAGGACGCGACTACGCTCACGATTCAAACGGGAGACGCCACCAGCACCTGGGACATGCGCGTGCGGCTCTTCGATACGCACGGCCACACCGTCCGCCTGCTCGCGGATGCCGTGCCGATCATCGGCGCTACCACGCTCACCTTCGATGGAAAAGCGGACAATGGCCAAACGCTCGGCCCCGGATTGTATCCGGTGCTCGTGGAACTAACTGCTTCGAATCCGCTCAGGACCATGCAACGCGCCACAGCCGTCGTCATCGCTGGAAAGCGAAGGTAGCCCTATCGCGGGCCGCATGATCGCTCATGCTCCGAGGATGCAGCCGAGGACGGCTGCCCAGACAGCAGGCGAGACGCATGAGCGATCATGCGGCCTGCTCCACGCGCGCTGACTGGACAGCAGGCGGGACGCATGAGCGATCATGCGGCCTGCTCCACGGGAAGCTATTTGGTTATTCTATAGTCACCTGTTCGAAGCAGGCTTGTCCGGCGCCGGCCAGGCGGAGGAAGTAGAGTCCCTGCGCGAGACCTTCCGTCTGAATTTGCGCGGTGTAGGTTCCTTGCTTCAGGTCCTGCTCAACGATGGTGCGTACTTTTCTGCCGACCGCATCATAGAGTTCGAGCACGATGGGTGTTGTGGAACCTTCCCGTGCTGCGGGCACGGTATAGCTTACACTGGCCGCCGTATTGGCGGGATTCGGCTTGACCGGCGCAAGCGATAGAATGACCGGCACGGGATGTTCCCCGATGATGGTGGAGCACGAATCCTTAAGGATGATGGTGCCGCCGTTCAACCGGCCCATCGGCGCGGGCAGCGTGGCAGAGAAGTTAGCTGCCGCCACGGTGGTGTCCGCCCCGCCGTTGTAGAGCACATCCGCCCCGCACTGCTCGCTATCGATTGCGATCTGCGCGACTTCGACATCGATCGTGCTCCCAGCCTTGAAGAGGAGATAGACCAGCGTATCGCTGGCGTCCGCGTTGGTCAGCGCGGGTCCGGAACCGGAGATGATATACGGCGGACCGGGCGGGGCGGTTCCCGGCGTGGGCGTAATGGTCCACCCGGCGGGAAGCGTAGCAGGCAATTTCGTTCCGACGAAGGTTACCGGCGCGTTCCCTACGAGATGGAACTGGAATTGATACTGCGTCAGGTGTTTCTGCGCGAGCGGAATCGTATCGGTCGGCACCAAAAACACCGGCACTTTGAAGGTGGTATTATCCTGTGCAATGCCGGAGCCGGCCATGCCGAGGTCCTGCTTGTAGAGCCAGAGGGTCCCGGTAGTCGTGTGCGTGCCCGCCACGCCCGGCAATGGCGACTCGTGGCCATAGAGATCGAGCGAGGAGAGCGTGCCGAACGACGACTGGTCCGGGTTGGGAACCTGTAGCGTGAACGGCACGGAATTTTGTCCGCCGGCAATGGAATCCGCGAATGGCGCGAAGTTCACCGGATTGGTCAGCCAGACTTTATACACGCCACGGTCGTAGAGCTTATCGTCCGTGGCCGTACCGGTAACGGTTTCGCAGGCAGGCACGGTAACCGAAAGCACCGGCGGGTTCACATCCTGCGCAACGTTGGAGCACCACTTCACCTCCACGCCGCACGAGGAACCATCGAGCTTCAGTCCGTTGCCGGCACCGTCCACACCTTCGACATAGAAGCACGGTGGGTTCGTGTCCTGCGAAAGCGTATCGGTAACGAAAAGCGTGAACTGCATGATCTTGCCGAACTTAGGATGATCGGAGCCTGTGGGCTTGCCGTGGAGCGTATGGAGCGTTCCACCGGCGGATTGCCAGAAGGTCCCGCCGGAATCCAGCGTGATGTTGTTGGCATACGGGAACCACACGGAGTCGATGCCTTCGTCATAGCCGATGGTATCGCCGCCGATGACGTGGTAGTCGGAGATGGTAACCTGCAGCTCGCCATCGGGCAGCGTGAGCGTGTCGATCGTCGGGCAATAGGTATCCGAAAGCGCGGTATAGCAGGTGGTACTTGGTGGGTAGCTCTGGTTCCCGGCGCAATCGGTGGCCTGCGCCGTGAAGCAGGCGTCCTTAAAGCTATCGACGACCGCGACCTGGAGCGAAAGCACCCGCGGGCATTGTGCATTCGATGTGACAATATACGTGGCGGAATCAACCGTGTCAATTGTAAGGCCGGGGGTACGCACGGGCGCACAGTTAATTACGCTTGACAGCATCACTTGCTTTACGCCCCGGTCCCAGGCTTCAGAATCGGTCGCGATCACGGTCGAAGGCGTCGCAATCGTGAGCGCGCTGACCGTCACGACGGGCTTGACCGTATCGGCGACCGTACAATAGGTTATGGTGTCATAAGCGATATTCCCGACCATGTCCCTGGCTTTTATGACGACGAGGCCGTCCTGCATGGAATCATTGACGCAGACCGTGAAGCTATCGCTCGGCATTCCTTTCGAGATGGGTCCATCGAGCATAAAGCTCATGTTCGTGTCGCTTACCACAACAATGGAATCCAAGCCAAGGTCTTTCTGTAGCCCCGGAGAGTCCGTCACGCTATCCGTTACATAGACATCCGTGCATTTATTACCACAGGAAGAATCCGTTGGTATATTCCAGTTATACTTTTGCTTAAGCCAGAATTTAGGCGGAAGGGTATCGATCAGCGAAGGCGGAATGCATGCCGTGAAATGGATCGCGTCCGTCGTATCATTGCCGGCGCAGTCCGTAAAGGTAAATGTCACGGTAGGGCTTACCAGCATGTTCGTTTGGGTAATGGTAATAGGCCCATAGGTCTGCGGGCAACCGCTTATTTGTCCTGCCGGAGGCATACCGGTAACTTTCACATCATTCGTGTTCGGAGAAACAGTGTAGCTAACGCTCTGCACACCCTGGTCGGTGGACCGGTCATCGAAAATCGAGTCGATGGTACAGATATACATATTATGGCAGCTATCCGAACCACTATAATGCTGCGTGTATCGTGGTGGATTGACATCTTTTTCCTGGCAATCGACCGTAATATCACAAGAGCATCCCCCCTCATTAGGAGGAGGCGAGATGAACGTTGTATTTGGAACTCCAGCCGCCGAGATGGAAAAAGCAATGTGAAAAGGTTCAGTGGTAGAGCAGTTTATCAAGTAGCCCGGAATAGCCGTATCTTCCCAGGTAATATAACTGGCACTGCATTGATTTATCAGAGAATCCGGAGTTTTACTTCCACCACTTGTTATGGGGTGGGTCTGTACATAACCGCCGGCGATAACTGGCTGAGGAGAAACAATCTGGATTGGACCCGTTTGCTGTCCGGTGTTTGCATTCGCAATAGACTGGGTTCCCATTGCCGAACGAGCGGAGGAACTGGTAAGCGAGTTCCATACCACCGCTTCCACGGGGAAATGATTGGGATAATAGCCCGTTCCCGTCCATTGAATGTGGTCCACATGAAGGGTAATGGCGTCGAGGCTCCCGTAACACACGAGATTGCACGGAGGAGTTCCAAACGAGCCACAGCCAAGTTCCTGGACCGCTGGATTCGAAATAGTGCCTGCTCCAACACCGTAGCCCGGCCACTGGAATAGTTCTGCGTTATCATTAGAAACGGGCGTCCCATCATAGGGTGTTGGATAGCCCCAAACGGAGGTCGTAACGTATTGGACCAAATCTACATTCGCAAAGAGTGAGGGTGGCATTAAACCCATCGGAACCGAAGCGAAAGAATCGACCGTATATCCCACACCAAGTTGGCCGGGGAAGTTCTTTGTACAAATATCGTACATGCATGTAACAAAGTATGGCGGTAAGGTGGTAAAGTTATGCCAATAGTCTTGTCCGGAATTCTCAATATAGCCCTCTCGGGTGGTGACCTTGGGATCATCATTGCCGCCAGAGGCGTCGGATGTTTCAACATCCAGCAGTAGCTGCGCTTGAGCGGGAAGATACACCGCCTTATAGTTCCGGATGAACCATTTGTAGACGATTTGCCCGGAGTTTGACGATGCAACCGGATAAATGTCTTGAACAATATCAAAATTATTCGTTCCGATAGTCCATACAGTTTGAACCGTGTCCTGAATCTTCTTCGTTATACCACCCCTTAAATACGTAACTGGTACGTTGGCATTGGTTTGCCAGTTAGTTCCGATTGAGACGTTGGTGTTATTGGTATAATAGGTGCCGTCCACGAAGAGTGTAACCGTGGTAGTGCCACCTGCGGAAGCACCATCGAAGGTTAGATGTTGCTTCGCTCCATTACCATCGAAATAATAGATTACAAAGAATCCGCGACCATCATTAGACACATCCGCCTCCACGAACGCGTTCCGGGTAGTAATAACTGACTGGGCCTGGGCGGATGGAATTTTTATCATGCACACGACCAACAGCATATAGACGATGGGCACAGCCTTGGACGGCCAAGTCCGATAAACCCCTAATGCGAGACGCTGAAAAACAGTAGAAACCATCGAAAATAGTAGTTACGCAGAAATTACCCTACGCCGGGGAGGCACGGTGGAAGAACCATGGAGGCCGGGTTCACCCACTCCAGCGCATGACCCGGAAAATGGCCGGAAGGTTCCATGAGTATGGCCCATTGGAGGAAATCGCTTAATCTAATCGAAATTTGAGTTCGGCCGTCGCATACAGCGAACCGATTTTCCAATTGGAAGCCGCCGTATTGCCGGTCGTGGTGAGCGGAAAATCGTACGTGAGCAACGGGCAGAACACCGACCGGTCCGAGACCTGAATGTTATATCCCGCCGAAAGCAGCAGCCCTAACCGGAGCGTATTCACATTCTGGTTCGCTCCCTCCTGAATGCTCTCCGTCGTCGTGCCGTTGGTAAACGTAAGGTTGTTCAGCGTATCGCCCGGCTTCGTGATGGATGTAGTAAGCAAGGTGCGCGATTGCGAAAGATTGTTCCCTATGAGGAACCCGACATCGAGCCCGGCTTGCACGAACGGCCCCATACGGAAGAACTGGTACTGCACGTATGGCGCAAAGCCTAAATACGTCGCCGTAATCTTGCCCGTCCGTTGCACATACATCGCTGTGGTGTCCGGCTGCAGCTGCGGATAGGGTGGAATGACAATGACTACT
>JAKAIL010000162.1 GCA_021825235.1 Bacteroidota bacterium
GCATGGACGAGCTTTCGCTCTTTAAGAATGCACCGCAAGAATTGATCGAAAATGAACGGGAATTGCTGCACATGGCGGATGTGGTATTTACCGGCGGACAAAGTCTTTTCGAGGCCAAGAAGGACCACCATCCGCACGTTTATGCGTTTCCCAGTTCTATCGACTACCATCATTTCGTTCAAGCTCGAACGATTGCGCATCATAACGAGGAGGTTGAAGATCAGAGGGATATTCCGCATCCGCGCATCGGATATTGCGGCGTGATCGATGAGCGGCTCGACTTCGATCTCATTGCCCAGGCAGCCTCCGCCCGGCCCGAATGGCAGTTTATCTTTGTTGGACCCATTGTAAAAATCGATCCCGGTTCGCTGCCGAACTTTCCCAATATCCATTATCTTGGCCAGAAGGATTACCAGGAACTGCCGCATTATCTTGCCGGTTGGGATGTGGCCATGATGCCCTTTGCGTTGAATGATTCAACGAAATTCATCAGTCCAACGAAAACCCCGGAATACTTAGCCGCCGGCAAACCCATTGTCTCCACTCCGATTCGCGATGTTGTGCGGCCGTATGGGGAACTCGGCCTCGTCGAAATCGTCGCTACGCTGGACGAATTCATTCGCGCGGCTGCCCGCTACGGCATGGAGGAAGGGGCACTACCCATCGACTGGCTCTCGCGCGTTGATTTGTTCCTAAAACAAAATTCCTGGCAAAAGACCTGGGAAGGAATGAGCCAGCGTATGCGGGAGGCTTTGGAACGGAAATCCATCCCTCACGCCGGACACACCGAAGAAACCGATTTCTTATCCCAGAATAACGAAAACGAAACCGCTCTCAGCGCTGAGGTGGCATGATATTCTGAACTCTGAATTCTGAGTCTGGTGGATTATTATGAATGGAATTTCGGAACGCCGATTTCCTGCTTAAAAAGCACAAGAGTCAGAATTCAAATTCAGATGTACGACTACCTTATCGTCGGAGCCGGGTTTGCCGGGAGCGTGCTTGCCGAGCGGCTGGCGAGCCAGCTTGGGAAGCGAGTGCTTCTGGTCGATCGCCGCAATCACATTGGCGGCAATGCCTTCGATCATTATAACGACGATGGAATCTTAGTCCACAAATACGGCCCGCATATTTTCCATACCAATTCGCTGGAAGTATTCGAATACCTTGGCCAATTTACCGCGTGGCGGCCATACGAACACCGCGTCCAGGCCAGTGTCGATGGGCAGCTCGTGCCCATTCCGATTAACCTCGATACGATCAATAAGCTTTATGGGTTAAACTTCGATTCGTTCGGCATCGAGGAATTTTTTAAGAAGGTCGCGGTCGAAGTTCCACAGGTCCGGACCTCCGAGGATGTAGTTATCAGCAAGGTGGGCCGTGAACTCTACGAAAAGTTTTTTAAAAATTACACCAAAAAGCAATGGGGTATGGACCCCTCGGAACTCGACGCCAGTGTGGCAGCCCGCATCCCGGCCCGCACCAACCGCGACGACCGCTACTTCACCGATACCTACCAGGCCATGCCGCTCTTCGGCTACACGCGCATGTTCGAGCGGATGCTCGATCACCCGAATATCCACATTTTGCTCAACACCGACTATCGGGAACTCGAAGGCGAGATCAACTACCGCGAAATGATCTACACCGGCCCGATCGACGAGTTCTTCGATTTCTGCTACGGCAAGCTGCCGTACCGGTCGCTCGAATTCAAGCACGAAACGCACGGCATTCCGGTGTTCCAGCCGGCGTCCGTTGTGAATTATCCGAACGAGCAGCTCTACACGCGCATCACCGAATTCAAATACCTGACGGGCCAGGAGCATCCGAAGACGAGCATTGTTTACGAGTTCCCGCTTTCCGAGGGCGATCCCTATTATCCGGTTCCTAAGCCGGAGAACAAGGAACTCTACGAAAAATATAAAGCGCTCGCTGACGCCATGCCGAACATGCACTTCGTGGGCCGGCTTGCCACATACCGCTATTACAATATGGACCAAGTTACCGCGCAGGCGCTTACCATGTTCAAAAAGCTCTCCGGAGAAAAGCGGGAGCAGCCCGTGCAGGTTCGGACAGACCCAGCTACGCAGAAGCACATTCATTCCTTCGAAATGGCGCATAAGATGCACTCGAATGGACACACGGTTATCACGCGACCGTCGTAGAGATGTGAAATGCTATGGCGAATACAAAGGAATCAGCTAATGCGCAATATTTTGGAGATGCTCAACAAAGCCTTGACTCGTCACGAGCCGCAGAATATAATTTCCATCTGCTAAGCCATGGAGATCGATTTTGTAGATGTCTGTGCCGCTCATGATAGCAGCTCGGCGCACCAAATGGCCGAGAATGTCGAAGACCTCAATAAAACGCGCCTCCCCTTTTGTTACAGTATAAGCGATAGTCACCTGATCACCGCATGGATTCGGATAAGCGACAAAATTGGCAGTGGAGGTCGGCTGGTTCCCAACGCCAAGAGTCGGGCAATTATCGGGGCAATAGAGCAGACAAAAGTTACAAGCATCCCTTTGGGTTATGTGGCAAACATTGCAAGGGTTCCCTTGATTGGGCTCACTGTACATGAGGTCCCAGACCTCCTGCCCGCCGGCGCAATCGGTGTTCCCATCGGATGTCGCTTCATCAGGATGCTGCAACCCGAGGAGATGGCCGATTTCATGCTCTATGACCGTGCAAAGATCCTGGGTAGTTTTATTATCTGGATTGCACCCTTGAGCTGGTGGACATGATGTTGTAAAAATATGATACCTTTTCCAGTCAGCCATAGCGTTAAGGGCTATCCTCGCGGGACTGCCGTCTGGCCCGATGCCCGCCGAGAGTCCGCCGGCGCCGCAGTTTACAACCCAGACTTTAGTACTCCCGGCTGCCGTTGCGGATTCATCATTACCAAATTGGTCCGTAAAATCCTTGTGAGATTCAGACGCGCCAATCATGATGTCGTTATTAGGATCGCATCCGGTAAGCGAATTATCCGCCGTGGCGGTTATATTTGCAGAAGGGCAAATTGAAAGCCACGCACTAAATGCATTGGCAACACACCCTTTGAGTGTACTCGCGTCCACGCAAGGTCCAAGCCAACTTGGATCGGTCTGCTCCACGCAGTAGGTTATATTCGTGTGCCACGTCGCAGGCGGGTTATTGGGGTCGGACCAAGGATCATGCGAACAATAGAGTGTATTCACGCACTGCCCTTGGGAATTCTTCTCGTAATGAGAGTAGACGAATTCCATACCGTCACATGGGCCACCCTGTGGAGCGGTTGGTTGAGCCTTCCCTACCTGAACCCCGAACGCACAAAGCAAAATGGCCAAATACTTATTAAGCATGTTGTTCATCCTTTCTATGGTCATTAGGGGTGAGTAAGTGTATAAATGTCCGCTCGAAGATCGGCTAAGAAGGTGGCGAGCGGAACGCTCGTGCCATAGCCCCAATAGTTCGAAGGGTCTTGAACATTGCCCCCGACTATCGGCAAGATTCCCCCTTCGGGCTCATAATTGTGAAGTGGCCAGTAATCATAATAAGCATAGGTGCCATTGTAGTCGAGATATGCTGAACCCAGAAAAACGATGTATTCGCTATCGACGACAGCGGAGGTCGTGCCAAAGCACGCTGGGCACGGATTCACAAGATTCGAGTCAACAGTGTAGTCCACGTTCGTGGCAAGATCCGCATGCCTGAAACCCTTTGGCCAAAGCGGAGAAAATGAAAATTCGACCATATATTCCGGACCATCACCTACCGGATACGAAAGAAAATGCTTCCCTTTTATCGTATCCAAAATAGTTGCCTGGATACACTCCTGTGCGAGCGGATGATATGGAATACTCGCAACGGAATCAAACTCGGTGCTTGCGGAAATAACTCTTACATGGAGAATCGGGCCCGCGTGAGCAAGTAAGATGCGCTTATCTCTAGGGCCTAATATCGCTTTCTCGCGCTGGTCAAGCGCAATCGTCACGATACCGGGGGGGATGTGGTATGCGGAATCGACGTGTTCCGCATCGCCTCTATATTCCTGAAAAAGAAGATCATCGTAATCGGATAACGCGTACTGATACTTCATGAAGTATTTCAGCGTGTCCCAGCTTCGAATTGAATCGGCGTACTTTTGAATTTGGTCCCACGACGTAAATGTGCGCGCCATGCTGTCGAACCACGTGTAGCCCTGAAAAACATCCAGGCTCATGTCGCTGTGCAATGGTGGCGCGTAGGTTATTGGCGAAACCTGCTGCCGATAACAACCCGTTGATGTCGGGCCTTCGGTAGGCCGTTGCGAATAAGCGTTACCGGCGCTCAGCACCAACGCCGCCCCGAGAAAACAGATCAAGATTGGTTTCATAAAATGAAGTTGAATTAAGTGAATTGTTTGTCTAACAGACAGGGGGGGGCTGCGAAGTTCCATTATTAATTCTTGTTAATCCAATTCCGGCCTGGCGATTGCTCCAGAATAACTCCATGTTCAAATCCTTCTTCCTTGCAGGATTCGAGTGCGCCACGGGCTACAACCGCCATCGCGAGTGGATCGACCAGATCGAAGCCACGCAGCACGATAAATACCTGGCCGAAGACTACGAGCGCCTTCGCCAAGCCGGTATCCATGCCGTGCGCGAAGGCATTCGCTGGCCGCTGGTGGAGCGAGGGGGCTCTTACAATCTCGCGCCGGTAAAGGAAGTCGTGCGCCATGCTCGCGCACAGAAAATGGACATCATCTTCGATCTCTTCCATTATGGTTACCCGGACGGAGTTGATCTATTTGATGAAAGCACGTCGGAACGATTTTCGGACTACTGCGCGACCGTTGCGCGCACTATCCTCCGTAATTTCGGTGGACCCTATTATTTTACGCCCGTCAACGAACCCTCCTTTTTTGCCTGGGCGGGCGGCGAAGTGGGGCTTTTCGCCCCGCATGAGACGGGTCGTGGACCAGAGCTGAAATATGCGCTTGCCCGCATGGCGATTCAAGGCGCCGAAGCCATTTGGAGCGTTATTCTCGACGCAGAAATGGTTACCGTTGACCCCATTTGCCATGTGGTCCCCGCATCCGATGCGGATGAGGAAGCAGCGCAGCATTTTAACGAATATGCCGTCTTCGAAAGCTTCGACATGATCTCCGGACGCATTGCGCCGGAACTTGGCGGCTCGGACCGCCACCTTGGAACCATTGGCATCAACTATTACTGGAATAACCAATGGGTGCTGAACGGTGAAACGTTGGCAGAGGACGATCCACGGCGAGTTCCGCTCCGAGATATTCTGCGCTCGGTCTGCGAACGCTACAGCGGGAACGTATTTATCGGCGAGACTGCGCACGATGGCGACCATCGCGCCGACTGGATCTCCAGCATTACCACCGAGGTCATGGCGCTCCTTGAAGACGACGTTCCCATCCACGGCATTTGCCTCTATCCCATTATCGGGATGCCCGAGTGGCACGCCCGGCAGGACTGGACCAACATGGGCCTCTGGGACCTTCATCCGACCGCCGACGGCACGCTCGAACGCCATCTCCATCTGCCCTCCTTCGATGCCCTGGCCCTCGCTCAGTCCCAAATCGGAAGCCTGCTCATGACCCACCGCCGAGCAGATGCTACCGTGCAGTAGCCGGATGAAATGTTCGAGCGAAGACAGCTCGTGTAGCACAGGCTTTTTAGCCTGTGGCGCGGACTTACCAGTCCGCCCGTGCGATCGCACGAGCTATAAGTTCGCAGCGCAGGCTGAAGGCCTGAGGTACACGGTACTAAAAATTGCCTATTGAGGAGCATTAATCTCCAGCCCGGTATGTTTCGGTAGCATGTGAACGATTAACCGAATGGTCGTATGAGTAAGATTGCTTCTCTCTTCGCTATAATGCTTGTGGTAGCTTGGGCCAGTATCGCCCGAGGGCAGAATTTTTGGGAACAGGTTAACGGATCGTTGTATGGTACAGTCAGTGTAATGGCCTTCGATTCGTCCGGCTCTGTTTATGCCGGAACGTATGGTGGTGGAATCTTTCGTTCTTCGAATTCCGGAAAAACTTGGGTTTCATTGGACTCCGCTTTCTATGCTGCTGGCGGTAACAGTTCGATTGAAAGCGTTGCCGCTGGCCCCGGCGGTCGAGTTTATGCCTCCTGTATTGGTGGTAACGGAGCTCTCTACTCAACCGATAAGGGCACTACATGGTCGCTGTTGGACCCGCACCCGGCGTTTCAACTTGCAGTAAGCAAAGCTGGAACGTTATTCGCTACGGTAGGACACGGTCTTTCGCGCTGGGATTCCCTATCCCGTGTATGGATTCCGATTCTCAATACGGTGACTCCACCGATTCTTGCCCCAAACGGACGCCTGTTTGTTCGATTCAACGATACGCTGCTCGTCTCTTACGAGGGCACCTCCTGGCAAGTCGCCTCCTTCACCTGTCCACAGTACGCTCCGTTTACATTCGATAATCATGGGAACCTATTCATACTGACCGATAGCGGCGCATTACAACTCGATACAAGCACCAGACAGTGGTTGCACTATCCGACGCAATACCCCTTGACCCTCGTTTCATCATTCACGTCCGATCGATCTGGTAACTTCCTGGCTGTTCTGCTACGTCCGGACAAAAAGCATGGCCTCTTCAAATCGCTTAACAAGGGAGAGTCCTGGCAACCACTCCTGCTTTCGGATTCGGGCGATGCGGGAATCGTCCGTGCGAATGTGGCCCCGAATGGCGATTATTATGCAACGTCAGAGGTGCTCGGTCTGCTATGCTCGTACGACGGTGGTATGACCTGGACCGCTTCGCAAAACGGTATAACGGACATCCAGTCACAAATCGTAACCATCGCCGCAACCCGGAAGGGGAACGTCCTAACCGCCACGGAGATGGGGGGAGGATATCGTACCGCTGACGAAGGAGCAACGTGGATTCCAATTGACAGTACTCTGATCGAAGGGTTCCGCACATTGGCTGTTTCGCCATCCGGTCGAATCTTGCGTGGGACCGAGACAGGAATACTTATCTCTGATGACGAAGGTCGAACGTGGACAAAGACCTTTTCGCTCCAGAACTTACTGGTGTGTTCCTTCGGGTGCGGACCTGATTCTGTCCTGTACGCTGCCACGGACGGAGCTGGCGTGCTTCAATCCACCGATAATGGTTTGGACTGGCATGTTCTTTATTCTTCTCCATCGTATTACCTTTCATCCATCGCCGTCACTCCGACTGGGGACGTTTTCGTTTTGAGCCTTGGGCTTACACTGTACCGCTCCACCAACCGTGGCTTATCCTGGTCGAACGCTGTTCCGCAAAGCAGTACTGTCGATGCTGTCGGAATTACGAAAAGCGGAAAGGTTCTGGCCTCGACAGAGGATGAGGGATTACTTGCATCTACCAATAACGGGAAGACATGGAACCAGATTTCGAGTAACTTGGTCCTCGCGAGGTTTACATTGAATCCCCAGGGAGCAATCTTCGCCGTTTCTTCAAGCGGTTTAGCATCTTCTTCTGACGATGGCTCAGATTGGCAAGCCGTTCCATCTTCTCAGTTTCCAAACAAGCAGATTACGGCAATCGCTTGCGACTCGATGTCGCAACTATATTTAGGCATAGGATATCCTTATGGCATTTATCGCAGCGTGAACTCGACGTACGAAGCGCAAGGTGACGTTCGCGACAAAGCATGGGGATTGACTTGTGCAAGCGTTTTGACGCAAAACTCCCCCAACCCCTTCCCCGAATCCACCAGTATCTCCTTCACTCTCCCCGCGCCCGGATATACCTCCCTCACGCTCTTCGATGTCACGGGCCGCGAGGTGCGGCGCATTGCGAGCGGCTATTTCTCGGCGGGTGAGCATACGGTTGCATTCTCACGCGGCACACTACCTGCGGGAGCGTATTTCTACCGGCTCGAAGCGGGTGGCTCGAGCCAAACGCGGGCGATGATTATTGAATAATAGCGCAAGTAGCACAGGCTTACAGCCTGTGCCGCGTACTTACCAGCCCGCCCGCTATCGCACGAACTATAAGCTCTCAGCGCAAGCTGAAGGCCTGCGCCACACTGGCTCGGACGTCTCAATTTTCCTTTGGGCGAGTGGGCGCGAAAGTTCATTTTCTTTCGTTTACCTACTTTCGTAGTATTGGGCTCTATCGGCCCTTTTGGCGTTTTCGGCCCGGGCAATGTAATTGAACCCGCGAGACCGAATCAATCAGCAATTATATTTCATGCAGGACGAATTCCACGCAGACCCCTCCGCCGAAGGAGCGGACGAATCCACAAACCAGCCGAGTGGCTCCATTGAATCCCAGGCGACGGAAGAACCAGTTTCCGCCTCGGAGACCACCGGAACTTCCCGCCCCGCAGCCACCGCCAGCAGTTACCGCGATATTATCGCCGAGCGCCTTGCGCGCAAAGTAACCGGAGGAACAGCTCCAAGTCCCATGGCACACTCCTCCGATGTCGAGCGCACGGCGATGCCGGCGGTAGCAACTGCAACAACCGCGGAAACGGCTGAAATGCCAGCCGCAATCGAAGAAGCCACAAAGCTGCAGGAGATTCCAACCAGTTCGACCGAAGCACAAGCGGACGATGGCACGGCTACGGTCACGGAAGTAACAAGTTCGAGCCGCGAGCGGGCGCTCAAACGCCAGCAGGAGCGCGCCGCACTCCGGCGCGGCACCGCACGCCGTTCACGGCCGGAAGCCGAACTGGCGATCGGAGAAGAGTTACCACCGGAAACAACACCATCGGAAAATGCCGAGGAAGCGGCGCACGTAGGGCAGGATGTAATCGCTGCCCGGCTTGCGCAAAAGCAGGGTCGAGGCGAACCTGCATCGCACGGCGAACGACTTCCTCGCGAGGAACGCCCCCCCCGCGGAGAACGCCCGGAGCGCGGAGAACACCCGGAGCGCAGCGAGCGGCCGGAACGTACTCGCGATGGCCGCCGGGAAGGCGGAAGACGAGAAGGTCCACGCCGCGAAGAGCGGCGCGAGGAACCACGGCGCGCCGAAGCACCGCGTGAAACTGCCAGCGAAGCACCGGCAAAGCCAACGCCCACTCTGCGGATCGCTCAATCGCCCGTTCGGGAACGAGAAGCGCCACGCGGCCCCGAACTCCAAAAGCGCATTGCGATGCCAGATAACGTTGCCGTTGCCTCGGGAGTGGATAGTACCGCTACGGCACTGGCCGCCAAGTTAGGAATTTCTGTCATCGTCCCACTCTACAACGAGCAGGATTCGCTAAGGGAACTCACGGCCGCGCTGAAACAGCAGTGCATGCGCCTGGCGGGACCGAAGTACGAAATTCTCTTTGTGAACGACGGTTCGACCGATCGCTCCGGCGAAATTTTGCAGGACATTCTCGCAACGAGTTCCCGCGTGACAGCCATCTCGTTTCGACGGAACCTTGGCAAGTCCGCCGCGCTTGCGGCCGGTTTTGCCGAAGCGCAGTTCGGTATTCTCATCACGATGGATGCCGACTTGCAGGACGATCCCCGCGAGTTCGTAAATCTTATCGGCAAACTTGCCCAGGGATATGACCTC
>JAKAIL010000163.1 GCA_021825235.1 Bacteroidota bacterium
ATATGTTCTTCAGGTTGTGCAGCCGCGCACCGCGAACCGAAATCGGCCGTTTGGAGGACGGCAGCCGTTCCTCGTTTCGCTCTTTGCCATTGGAAGCTCCATTTTCCCCATTGGACGCGGCAAGCCCGCTCGCTTTCGGCTTTCTAAGCGGCTTTTTCGGTTTCGATTGGCTGACGGTCTTCGGCACTAAAAATCAGGCAAAAAAGGCTCGGAAAAACTTTCCGAACCTGCTACAATGCTTTTTGTGCGGGAAGAGTTGTCAGGGAATCCAATGAATTAATTTCAGGAACATACTTGTTCTTTAGAGCATGACTCTCGCTGATGCAGGAAATCTTGCTTCCGTAGCCGGTTTACTCATTTCGATGTATGTGGGATTTGTTGCCCTGACAGTAAGGAGATATTATTTTCGTACGAATAGGATTCCAATATTGCTGATTAGAATAACCGAGTTTCGATCAAAGTTAGGGCTTCCGATTTTTGGAACTAATTCCACTAATATTAACATATCACAAGGCCATGCTTCCTGTGCCGCGGATTTAAAATCGCTCAAGGCAAAGGTGAGGTGGCGTGATCGGGCACCGATCAGGGAGGCGATCAAGTTATTAGAAACGGTAAAGCCAGTTACCGATCGTGATCAAGCTCATAATATTCATGCAAAACTTGAGCTTATCGAAACAACAATAGGGAATTGGCTTTCAGACACTTCAATTGGAGAAATTCAATGACGAACGGAACCACATCGGAGCAAGCTATTGAATCAATGATCAAGGCAACGATGGATCGCAAGATCCATTGGGAATCATTTCCACTGTATAAGCCAAATGAAATGGATCCCCGCTATGGTGTCGAAGAGGCCTATTCTGCGGAATACGAGGGCTTAAGGGTCATTCTTTACAGAATTAGAACGAATTTCAGAGCAACCCTTTTCCGTCCATCCTATCTTGAAAGCAGCAAGCCTTTTCAAGAGACAATCCTGGATATTAAGGATGCAACTGGAGGCGCGTGGCGAATTCCCTATACCCCGCGGTTAGATGAATTACTTCAGGCAGTACGGGGCTATTTGGGAACTGCTTACCCTCCGCAAAATGTGCTTGAAAAGCTTGCAAAAACTTCTATTCCGCCACCTTCCCATAATCTTGGCCTTGCTGCCCGATAAGTCGCGGTTATTTTGCTCTTTCCAAATTTCCTACGACGAATGAGAATGAAAAAAGACTTTACCTTTCACTCTTAATCGCGAAAGTCCCCCTCAGCTTGTCTTGAGCACCCGGTTGCCTCAGAATCGATCCAGGTATAATTAGAAAATACTTCTTCAATTTCCTCTCGTGTAACATGGTGACCAGTCCAATTTTTGCGGATATTTCCAGCGTCCCACTCGAAGCCATTGGAATGGTCAAGTAATCCCATTCCGCAAAAATACGAAGATGCAACGGCCCAAATTCCCTGGAGACTAATACCCCCGAACTTTGTTTACCACGAAACGACTAATCCTGTTAATTTCAGAAATCTCCCCAAATCCAGGTTCAGGGACAAGCGTGACCAAGGAGGAACGAACAGACATACGAGTCGGCATTACGGTGCTTATCGGCATCGCGATGCTGCTGGCCGGCATCGCGTGGGCGAAGCACTGGCACATTGGCACGCCGGAGGAAACGCACCGTGCGATTTTTCCCAGCGCCGCCGGCCTCGAACCCGGCGATCCCGTGGACGTGAACGGCGTGAATCTCGGCACCGTAAAGGATATCGAACTCCAGCCCACGGACGTCATTGTTACGATGGCTTTTCCGGACCACATCGATCTTCATTCCGATGCATCCGCATCCATTGCCATGCTGGAACTCGTGGGTGGCAAGAAGATCGAACTCCATCCCGGCACAACGCCACAGCCATTCCCCGCAAATGGAATTATTCCCGGAACCGACGCCGGAGATATCAGCTCCATCGTTTCGATGATCACTTCACTTTCCTCCACGCTCGTCTCAATCACCGGTAAGACGGACACGCTGTTCACTTCTTTGAGCAGCATCCTTCAAGGCGATACGCTGAAAACCAAGCTGAACCGTACGCTCGACGAAGCCAACGGCGCGCTTTCCCATGTGGACCTGGCCGCCAACCGGGCATCGGCATTGTTCCAGAATTATGGCCCAGCGCTTGGCCATACGCTGGAAGCAGCCGATTCCGCCATGAGCGTCGTTTCTGCCGCGATTGGGGAGAACAGAGCTGGCCTCCGCGTGTTTATAGATTCGGGCAATCGGGCGGTGGCGGATGCGCGCCGCTCGCTCGCGCGGCTGGATTCGCTCCTTCAAGGCGGCGCGCAGCATAATTCGCTGCTCTACCGCTTAACACAGGACGATCATTTCGCCGGACGTGTAGATACCTTGATCGAATCGCTTACGAAATTGTCGGATCAACTACAATCACACGGTATCGATGCGAACGTCCGCTTTTTCCACAGCTCGACACCAAAATAGAACCTGGATTACGCGGGTTTAGACGAATTACACGGATAAGCCGCGAGCAAGATATTCTGTGAACGAAAACACTGGATTTCCGCTTTCGCGGATGTGGCACATGCAATCATATTTGTACTTATGAAACAACGTTTTTCTTTCATCCTTAAACCTTCATCCATCATCCTTTTGCTCGCGGCCGCGAGCATTATCGGTTGCTCGAAAAAAGAAGAGAGCATGGCCCCGGTCCAGCCGGGTGAAATGGTTACCTACACCGATTTGGTATTCCATTTTAGCTTCAAGGCTCCGAAATCGTGGGCCGTGGAATCCACCCCGGGCAATCGCACGACGTACTATTCGTCGCCCTCGACCGAAACGCGGTTCCAGAATTTCACCGAAGGCGATATGGGCGCCCGGATCGAAGTCGGCGCCATGGAACATTCGACCAAAGAGCAGGAAGCAAATAATTTCAAGCAGAGCATGAGCGGCGTGAACTTTACCGGGCCAACACCGGACACGCTCGGCGGACAGCCGGCCATCCGCATCGATTACTCGCAACCCGATGATCCAAACGGGCTCACCGGCTACCGCATTTTTACCGATAAGGATTCCCTCGTCACCTATTTCGATGCGGCGACCTTCGGCGCAAAACGCATGACGAAGTATGGTGCCATTTTCGATCTCTCGAAACAATCGGTGCAGCCGGGCTTTGTGATGAAGATCACGAATGGCAAATACGATAGCGCCAGCATGCAGGCCATGATGCAACAAATGCAGCCATCCTCCACATTTTCGACGTACAATGGTTCCGGTTTTTCGATCCAATACCCCGATAATTTTTCCGCGACCGGCATTTCCGGCGGCGGTGTGGAAATTAAGGGCGAGCGCGCCGATGCGATGGTCCGCGTGGATGCGAATACCATCCAAAAAGGCATTACGCTGGATAAATACGTAAGCGATAACGCGCAGAAAACCTACCACGGCGCGGCGGTTCAAAAAACTTCCGTGGGTGGACAAGCAGCACAAATGGTAAGCTATGGTTCCGCCGGTGCGACAGCGCGCGCCTATTTCATCATGGGGAACCCAACGACGATCTATCGAATCACCGTCTCCTGGCCAAACTCATTGGAGTCCGCATTCCGGCCGGCGCTCGAGAAATCGGTGCAAAGCTTTCACCTAAAGTAGTTGTATTCCTCATGTCATTCTCGCGAAAGCGGGAATCCAGTTCCATTCTGGATTCCCGCTTTCGCGAGAATGACAGTGTTTACCTTCCTTATCTGCTATGACGCTACAAGACCTCGAACAACAAATCGAATCACTTGCGGCTGCTTCGTTTGACGACCTAAAAATGCACCGCGATGTTGCCGTGAACGCGGTCCACCGCCTGCGGCTGGAGTTGAATAAAGGCGAGGTCCGCGCCGCGGAACCCGATGCAAACGCACCCGGCGGATGGAAGGTCAATGCCTGGGTGAAGAAGGGAATTCTACTCGGGTTCCGACTGGGAAAACTCACCGCCCAGTCCCTTTCCGTCCATAATGCAGACAATTGGGGCTTTTTCGATAAAGATACACTGCCCTTACATGGATTCCATCTGGAAGATAACGTTCGTCTGGTTCCCGGCGGGAGCTCGGTACGCGATGGGGTGTATGTAGCGCCGTCCGTCATCCTTATGCCTCCGTGCTATGTGAATATTGGTTCCTATATTGGAGCGGGAACTCTTATTGATTCCCATGCTCTTGTCGGCAGTTGCGCGCAGGTCGGTGAACGCGTGCATGTTAGCGCGGCATCGCAAATCGGTGGCGTATTAGAACCCGCTGGAGCACTGCCTGTCGTTATCGAGGATGACGTGCTGCTCGGCGGCAACACCGGTGTTTATGAAGGCTGCATCGTGAAACGACGCGCTGTGCTCGGGACCGGTGTGGTGCTTACCGGTTCCACCCCGATTTACGACCTGGTAAATAGTCGAATTATAACTCGCGTGGAGCAGGCATCCTCGCCTGCTGTCGGACAGCCGTCCTCGGCTGACCCCGGCCCACTCGTTGTTCCCGAAGGCGCGGTATTGGTGGCGGGGGCTCGATCCGTTGCCCACAAATCGGACTTCGCCCGCGAGCATGGGCTATCGCTCTACGCGCCCATGATCATAAAATACCGCGATGAAAAGACGGACACCCGGACGGCCTTGGAATCGGTGTTGCGGTAACAAGGTAACAATTAGATACCAATACATAAACCAACCGCCTCAGCTATCTCCTCCAAACGATCCGCCTCCAGTCGGCCCAAACGTCGTTTGAACCGTTCAAAGGAAACAGAACGACACTGCAAACAATCAACTGCGCTCTCCTTTTGTAAACCGTTCACTTGAGAAGGAACAACATGGACCATCCACGTACGCTCTCCATAACGGTCTTTCCAATCCGTGAGAGGAACAATTATTCGAACATTCAAAACGCCGATTTCATCCAGAGATAGAACGATTGCTGGCCGAATTTTACGAATTTCATCGCCTACTGCGGAATCGAATTCCACCATCCATATTTCCCCACGACGTGGCGTCAATTTACCCTTCTAAAATATCCCCATTGTCCGGTATAAAAAGCTCTCCCCCCACTTCATAATCCTTCACCGCACGTCTTGCGGCCGACTTCAAAATTTTGGCACGCTCTTTTGCCGGCAGCTTCCGGAGTTCCTTCGCCGTCATGGGGACAGGGCGAACCTTGCGCTTCAATTCGGAATCAACCAACTCCATGATAACATGCGAGGCAGGCTTCCCCTCAAGCTCCGCGAGGTGACGAATCTTTTGACGGTCTGGCTGGCTTATCTTCATTCCAAACCACGCAGGGTTTGTATGAATCCGAGGCCTTCCCCGATAGCGAATGCTTTTCCTCATTGACCGGCAACTGGACCATCCTTTCGATTCGCTCTTTCTGAACAGTTACCGGACCGGAAATGCCTGATGCCTTTGTCGAACTAAGCTTTACTTTCTGGATTCTGTTTTCACTTTAGTTCTCACTGTTTTCTTCACCGGAAGCTCAATGCTTGGCATGTTGATTGTCCCAACTCAATTAAAATATCTGTAGCATAGCTACAGTAGAAATATATTTCCATTAACCTTTATCCATAGGAGAACTAAACAATATGGCACGCAAGATTAAACGAGGATTCGCAGCAATGGACCCCAAAAAGCAACGGCAAATTGCCAGCAAGGGCGGTCGTGCATCGCATGGCGGTGGACGCGTTTCCTCCAGTAGCCGCACGGTGTCCGATCAACGTAGCTCAAGCCGATTAACTAGGATGAGCTAACGAATACGTTCGGATTTCGGGTATCAGCCCCGGCGCCAGTAGGTTCGGGGCTAACTTTTTCCTATGCCTCTGCAAGGGCGGTTGCGGTGGTTTCTGGGAGCGAACTTGGGGCTATCTCGCGCGCCGCAATACGCAGTTCCTGCTCACGCTCGACTATTTGCCAAATCTGGTCCAGGAACCACGGATCGATTTTCGTCGCTTCGTAGATTTCTTCCAGCGACATTCCAAGTTGGAACGCGTACCGGATATTGAAGACCATGTCCGATCGCCTAACCCCAAGCCGCTCGCGGACCGTTTCAAGCGCGAAGGACTTCTCCGCTTCACTCATATTGGGAATATCAAACTCGTCCTTGCCATCGGCGCCAAGGCCGTAGCGGCCTTGCTCCAGCGACCGAAGCGCCTTCTGGAACGCTTCCTTGAACGTGCGCCCAATCGCCATTGCCTCTCCCACCGATTTCATTTGCACGCCAAGCTGCGACGAGCTTGCTTCCAGGCCTTTGAACTTTTCGAAATCCCAGCGCGGGATTTTTACAACGCAGTAATCGATGACCGGCTCGAAGGAACTGGGCGTCTTCTTAGTAATATCGTTCGGGATTTCGTCGAGCGTGTAACCAATAGCCAGTTTCGCAGCGATTTTCGCAATTGGGAACCCTGTTGCCTTTGAAGCCAATGCCGAAGAGCGCGAGACGCGCGGGTTCATCTCGATCACCAGCATCCGGCCATCGCGCGGGTTTAGCGCGAATTGAATATTCGATCCGCCGGTCTCCACACCGATGGCGCGAATAATCTTGATCGCGGCGTCGCGCATCTTCTGATATTCCTTGTCCGACAGCGTTTGGGCAGGAGCAGTGGTAATCGAGTCTCCGGTGTGGACGCCCATCGGATCCAGATTCTCGATCGAGCAAATGATTACAACGTTATCCGCCAGGTCCCGCATGACTTCCAGCTCGAATTCCTTCCAGCCGATGACCGATTCCTCCACCAGCACCCGGTGAACCGGCGAGGCATCCAGGCCGTGCTGGACAATGTCGCGGAATTCCTGCATGTTCCAGGCAATGCCGCCGCCGGAGCCACCCATTGTGAAGCTGGGACGAATGATTGCCGGGAACCCGACCTCTTCGATGACGTCCATTGCCGCGTCCGTGGACGTAACAAATCCGCCGCGCGCCATTTCCAGGCCGATGGCTTTCATCGTGGCCAGGAATTCCTCGCGGTCCTCGGCGCGCTTGATGGCTTCCGGCTTCGCGCCGATAAGTTCCACGCCGTATTTCTTGAGAATCCCCCGCTCGGCAAGCGCCATCGCATTATTGAGTGCGGTTTGTCCGCCCATCGTAGGCAGGATGGCATCCGGCTTTTCCTTGGCGATGATGGCCTCGATATATTCCGGCGTGATCGGCTCGATGTAGGTGGCATCGGCAAATTCCGGGTCCGTCATAATCGTTGCCGGATTGGAATTGACGAGAATAACGCGGAATCCCTCCTCTTTCAGGACCTTGCAGGCCTGTGTGCCGGAGTAATCGAATTCGCAGGCCTGGCCGATGACAATCGGCCCCGACCCTATAATCAGTATGCTTTTTAAATCGGTGCGACGGGGCATTGGGCTGTGTAACACACACTAAGGCGCCGGTGTGCCCAAAGATTGAACTCTGATTTGCGTGATCGTTTTGATTACGTTGATTTCAAAGAACTCGGTCTTCACATATCCGTCATCCTGAGCGTAGCAAATCGGAGTGAAGCGATGAATTGCGGAGTCGAAGCATCCCCTTCCAAGAATTCCAGCCCGCCTTTTCCCGGAACCAACCATAGGTGCCCGCTTTGTTCCACTTGAAACGCAAGGCTCTGCTTCTTGAATAAACTTTATTTCGGCGACAACCTCGATATTCTCCGCGAACACATTGCGGATGAATCGGTTGACCTAATCTATCTCGATCCGCCATTTAATTCCAAGCGCGATTATTCCGTACTCTTCAAAACGCCGAAGGGACACGAGTCCGACGCGCAGATTACCGCGTTCGAGGACTCCTGGCATTGGGGCGAGCCGCATGATCGGTCATGCTCCGAGCGCGAGTTTTCGGAACTCGAACGCGCACCGAATACCGACGTGGCCGAGATGATGCTCGCCTTGCGAAAGTTCCTGAAGGAGAACGACATGATGGCCTATCTCACCATGATGGCCAACCGCCTCCTCGAACTCCACCGCGTCCTCAAACCCACCGGCTCCCTCTATCTCCATTGCGATCCCACCGCAAGCCATTATTTGAACGTACTCGCTATGTAAATGTTAGTTCAATGAATCTCATACTGCAATGACTAAGAAGGACGCCCAAAAATGGTTTCTCAAAATTTTACAAGAGCGTGTCGAGAGCTCCGCAAAAGCGCTCCTCGATGCGGATGGCGATTGGGTTGTAAAAGGCTTTATCGATCTTTACGAGAAAATTTATACAATCTCAGCCGATACGAAAGTAGTATCAAAATTAGTTGAATTAATGCTCTATCCTCATTTCGAGGCAATGGGTCGCGAAAATGAACTCGATATTGTTCCATGCCGTGAACAGAATCACTATCCCGATCTTACTTTTGTTCATAAAGAGGGATGGAAATTCGCGGTCGATCTCAAGAGCACCTATCGCATATCCGGCACAAAAGCAAACACTATGACGCTCGGCGCATTCACGGGGTACTTTCGTAACCGTGAAACAACGAGCACAACGACATTCCCATACGGCGATTATGCCGGGCATTATGTTGTCGGAGTAATATACACTCGCAAAGAGCTAAGCAAGGAACAATTTCGGACGTGGACGGTCAAGGAGCTGAAAACGATTCCTTCCGTCGTTAAGGACCTGGTGTTTTTCGCTCAACCGAAATATCGAATTGCAATCGATCGACCTGGCAGCGGAAATACTAAAAACATTGGTGCGGTACAATCAATTGAAGACTTAGTGAAGGGCGAAGGACCGTTCACAAAACTCGGAGAAAAGGTCTTCGACGATTATTGGATGAACTACCTGACTGCCGATATGGCGCGAGCCGCGGAGTTAGCGAAGCCACCATACAGGAACCTTGCGACCTATAAAGAATTTAAGAAGATACCATGACTTCATTCCTTCCGCGATTTGTCGAAAGAGTCGGCGTTCCGCCGATAAAGATACAGGGTATCAAAACTAAGCTCGTCCCATTTATCCTTGCAAACATAGAATGGAACGGTAAAGGACGATGGATTGAGCCGTTCGTTGGCTCAGGCGTGGTTGCTTTCAACGTCGCTCCGGAATCGGCGCTACTTTGCGATTCGAACGTTCACATCATCAACTTCTACAAGGCACTTCAAGACAGAAGCATAACCGTTGAAGAAATTGAGAGCTTCCTTCAGGGGGAAGGAAAGAAGCTTTCTATGAAAGGTGTCGAGTATTATTACGCCGTGCGAGATCGGTTCAACAAGCATAAATCGCCACTCGATTTTTTATTTCTGAATCGTTCCTGCTTCAACGGAGTGATCCGTTTTAACGGCAAGGGTTTTTTCAATACCCCATTCGGGCACAAGCCGGAACGGTTTAGCCGATCTTACATAACCAAGATTTGCAACCAGGTCCGATGGGTTGTAAAGCAAATGAGCGATAAGGACTGGGAATTCGCAATTATGCCGTGGCGCCTGGCTCTGGATTCTGCGAAGAGCGATGACTTCGTTTATCTCGATCCCCCATACATTGGCCGTCACACCGATTATTACAATTGCTGGGCGGAGAAGGACGCCGAA
>JAKAIL010000164.1 GCA_021825235.1 Bacteroidota bacterium
AAATGATACTCGTATGGCCCATGCGCAGACAATTTTCGCTCGCGCTGCGATTGTTCAGTCGGAACGGCCCGACGTCATGCTCCTGCCCGTGTACTCGCGCGATTCCTGCGAGGCATGGGTTGAAGATGCGTATGGCCTTGCTCGGACGAACGAATTCGTTCCGGTCGCCACTACTCCCGCGTTCCCCTTCCTGCTCGTCTGGGTCCTGAATCGAAATTCTTCGTATTATAGCGATTGCCGTGAGTGGATGCTTTCCCGGATTGGAGACACAACCTTCGCCCTTCACCCTGCACCGATTATTTGCTATTCTACACGGTAGATTTTGTGCAGGGGAGTCTGATATGTGAGGCGAAAGAGCGTTGAATCGCTCTTGACGCTTTCATAGCCTCGGCCATCGTATGGAGGGATACGAAAGACAGCCCAGCGAATGCCATTGTGCACCAAATCTTCGTGAAGGACCTGGGCGGAGGTATCACGAATATGCGGGAACATTTCTATGTAATGTGGCAGACCCACTTCCGGCCATCCGCCGGATTTGCGTGGCGACTGATATTTCAGCCCCGGAAAGTAGAAATCGAAGTCGTCCGTATAAATGCGGTGGGCGTCGTGCTTCGACTGTACGTGCAGCACTTGTTCAACCTCGCTATAATCTTCAATTCGATGTGCTGCCAAATGAGAGAAAAAGAACATGCCCGCGATCCCTGTGGCCCAGGCAAGGATTGCAATACTATGTGCTACTTGTAATTTCTTTGTTGCATCGATGTTCGAAGTGGCCTCCATAATCAGGTAGATGACCGCCATCGCAATAACTGGAATAACAATAATGATATTTCTGGGACTGCCGCCGGAGTTTGTGATTATCACATAAATCAGCACTCCCACCAGGAGGATCATTAGTTCATTGTGTTTTTTCCAGCGCGTACGCATGAGCAGGAAGATACTCGCCGCAAGCAATGGCAAGATATACCATAATTCGTTTCTGATGGCGATCCAAAAGCCATTCACGAACGCCCAGGGCTTCGATCCGATGAGACTCCAAATGCCTGCACCCGCTAAATTGGGCGGATTATTCCAGTCCATTCCGTACATTACACGCCAGACATTGAACGCCTGCGACGTTTCGAAAAAACCGTGACCGGACCAGAGTTGAAGAAGCCCCTGAAAAATTATAAACGGAGCGGCGCCCACAACGTACCAGACTGTGCTACGAAGCCGCTGTCCGTGCTGGAACAATAGAAGTGCCAGTGCCAAGGTGAAGATAAGAACCAGCACATGCGTTCGAAAGAGATAGGCCGACCCAAATAAAATTCCCGCAATCGCCCATCGGCGATTTGAGGCTTTCTGTACAAGTGCGACAAATCCGGCAAGGCATAGGAGCGCGGCGATGAAATCCGGCGTAGGAGTAAGGATGGAGCGTGCCAGGTGTGGAAAAAATAAGACAAAAGGAAACGCAATGATCGATGCCTCCGCAGAAACCGTCTTCTTAAAAAAGCTTTGGAGCAGGACCACAAATAATACCGAAAGCACAATTTGCAGCAGTATTACAGTGAGCACCGGATTTCCGGTGATCTCGCTTAGTCGAATCAGAAGCGGGTAACCAATGGTAAAAAAACCATCGTAAAACGATTCCGGATGCTGGATGGAAAGATGCTCCGCTTGCCAGCGTAGCGGGAACACATCGTTTCGGAAAACAGCAAAATGCGAAAGCCATGCAGCGGTAAGCAGCGTGGCGGCATACAGCAATGGCAGTCCGATGCGGCGAGTAAAATTCGGGATAGTAACGATACCCTCTGAAACATTTAAGCCCGAAAGCTCATTTCCCATATATCGTCTCCGATTCTTTCTTTCTCCGAATTCTGAAGCGCGCCTGGCCGCTGGGCATTCTCATTGCCGTTGGTGGAATGCTTCGCCTCTGGGCGCTGGGTATGCATTCCCTGTTAGTCGATGAGGCTTCGGTCGCGATTGGCGCTCGCGATATGCTCCGCAACCACACGCCGATGTGGGATGCCATTTCGAACGCGCCATTCGTCTGGATGGTCGCACACCTTATTGGCTTGAAGGGCCTCGACAGCGATTTTCTCGTACGTCTCCCCGCGGCACTCTTTGGGATCCTATCAATCCCATTGGTGTATTGGCTGGCAAAGCGCCTTTTCAACTATCCCATTGCCATAGTAAGCGCCCTCTTCTTTGCAATTCATCCTTTCGCCATTGCCTTCAATCGCGTGTTGTTCGCCGATACGTTCCAGCTCTTCTTCATTCTCGCTGGAATCATAGCGTTCGATTTTTTCGGAACGAGTAGTCGAAGCCGGGGGGCGTTACTCCTGGCCATTTTTTTGCTTTGGGGCGCAGCCTTCCTTATGAAGTATAACGCCATCGTTCCCGCCGCGTTATGGCTTGTAAGCGGGGTTGTGACGAGACGGTATTCCTTGCGTAGTTCCCTTTTTGCATTTCTTGCAATGGCCTTCGGTTCCTTTGCAACATTGCTTCCGTGGCCGTATAATGCACCTATTTGGCTTTTTGCCTTTATTGGAAAAGGTGGCACCTACAGCATCACGAATGCGGTGCACTTTTTTTGGATTAAATTGCACCTCATCCTCTTTACCGCTACCGAGGTCACATTGGTTGCAGGCTGCGTTTTGTCCTTCTTAAAGGTTCCATGGCGAAAACCAATCTTCCAGATTACCCTCTTTCTGTTGCTTTATCTGATAACGATTTCCATTCTTGGGCGCAGCTTCGAGCGCTATCTGCTTATGATTGTGCCGTTCGCGGGAATGCTATTTATCGCCGTTTTAGCTTCGATTCCCGGTCGTGGAGCACTGCGCCGCTGGATGTTCGCTTTTATGGAAAACAGGGATGTCCCAATTTCCCGGCGCGAGCAGATTGGCGCACTTGCTGGCACTCTTTATTTGTGCCTGCTTCTTGCCGGGATAATACAGGCCTACTCGAATTATTATGATTACCTCCGCAATGATTACGATCATGAAGCCGTGGCTCGAATAGCGAAATCCTTGGAATCGAATAACCATCGTGGATTTTGGCTATTACCGGAATCGATGGGCGGCTATTATCTTGGCTTTTCGCAATTGTACTCTCGGACACTTTACCCATGTTGCGATACGGGATTGGGGGAGCGTAATTATTTTGAATGGGAGAGCATACCCTATTGCCAACATCCGGAGGGCCTCGGCATTTTTGAAATTCGCCGAATGGCCCGCAGGTGGGGGATATGGCACATTATCGCTTCGCCGTTCCGCTTTCGGGATTCGGCGGAAGCGATTGCCAATGCAGCCCGCCATTTGCCGCAGCCACCGGCGCTGGATTACCTCACCAGCGATTCCATACATCCCGGAGATATCCTCGTCATGCAATGTGGCTTTACCAATTTACAGGAGGAACCTATTCTCGAAAATATTTCTCATGAGGGTGGCCCGCCGTACCTTTCCTCACTTCCACTCGGTCGATTCCGGATTCTCAAGGTCTTTCGGCCAGAGGGAATTGCACCGAACACCGATACTACGATAACACGGGTTCGGGCAGGCGCCTGGCTTATGGCAAGGAAATAGTGAGAACAGGAATGCCATGTGACACTGTTTGAAGTGTATTCTTTTCAACCTCCTTACTGCTATTCATTCTTGCTCGGAGTACGAATATGATGAAGCGTTATGGAACCGTTTGGGCGGTTATCGTTCTAATTACAGTCCTGCTTTCGGCAGCGGCCCATGCTCGAAGGCTTAAAGTCTATAGCTTGCCGAAAGCCATCGTGCCGGGGCAACTTGGAATCATTATTTTTGAAAATCCGGACGTTCTGCACCCGGTAACCCGAAGCTCCTGTACCGCGGATCGGCTCATCGGCTGGGTGAAATCCGATATCCCTATTCTACGCATCGAACAAAATGGCCGACAGGTGTGGACTTCCCTCGGATCTTACCAAAGTATTGGGGATTCCTGTATCGCTACGTTCATGGCACCCGTTATTATGCAGCCAGGTAAAGCCACATTGTACTTGGTCAATGGCAGCGATGCCAGCATTCCCTATTACTTCACGATTGCTGCAAAGCCGGACGCTATGCTCACTGGCATTGAGGAACCAAGCATCAAACCTCTTGGGACCTTCCACGTTGTTGGCGAAGGCTTTGTTCCCGAAGGTTCCGTCAATGAGAAGAAGGCGCGGCAGGAACTTGAAGAGAACTTGGGTCTAAGCCGTCTGCCGCTAGCCGAGCAATGGACTGATCTGAATCACCGCATTATGAAGGACTGGGATAAACTCCCGGAAGGTAATTTTCTCTACTACCAACAGGGTTCGAAAACCTGGCGCGGTTTTGTCGAAAATTGCGGCATTACGCTGGCTGGCATGACGCTCGAATTCATCGCGCCACCGGACCTTCAGCCAGGGCCGGTTACGCTTACGCTCGGGATTCGCATGAACGGCTCGGAAGTGCTTCGTACCAAGCCGATTCAGGCAACAGTCACCCCCTAACGATCGCTACGAACCGAGTGATGGTTTTTCCTCTGGTTTTTCGGGGCGCGGCTGCCTCGGAATCCCGGCATCGTTGCCACTACCGAAACCTTGTCCATAAAACGGACTGTCCTCGGCAACTGTGCTTTCGTTTTCCTCGATACCCGGCTGCTCACGGAACCGGCTCTTCGAGTCAAGAATGTCCTCTTCTTCTACGATTGCGCCTTCATCGCCGGGTTCTTCCGTTTCCACTACTTCGGCACCCCGTTCCGCTAAAAAGCGGGATTGGTTTAATTCGTCTTCCCGGTCGTTATATTTCCTTGTTTTTTCGCCCATAATTGGCCTCTAAATATTGGGTTTTTAAGGGGGATAAAGACAAGTTCAATGCCGGAAAGCCTTTTCTTATAATCTCCTGCTTAATTTCGCGAATAGAATGTCTCGATGCTTTGGGCATCGTTAAATAATTTCACTCACAATAAATTTTTTCAAAACTTCAGTAGTTTCGTCCATTTTTCATAGAGCTCGCTCGTAGCACGGACGTCCCGCATACAGTATTCGGCAATTTCCCGCGATCGGCCTTCCGCAAAAAATTGGGGCACTTTGTCGCCTGCTATTGTGGCCGATTTTGGCGAAGCAATACCGAACGACTTCGTGTAAAAATCGAGATTGAACTTTCGGGTCGGACCGGTTTTATCGAAGCCGAGATTGAAGCAAAGCTTGTCCTGAAGGTCGATATGCTCGATGCCGCTATAGCGGTCGCTCGAGTTCCCGCCGATCTTGAATTCCCATTTGGTTCCGGCCATCATGTTCACGCTGGGACGAATGCCCAGCACCGCGCTCCGAAGCATGAGAAACGGACAATCGAAGCTGCGGCCATTGAAGGTAACGACAGCGTTGAATTTCCCGTCCAGGCCATTCCAGAAATGCTGGAGCAGCGCCGCTTCATCGGTAAACGCCTTGTAGCCATAGGTGTGGCCCTCGTGTTCGACTAACTCCTCGGATGCCGCGTCCGCCAGGTAAAGCGCGCTCCCTTTTTTCGTCTCGTGTACCAGTGTACCGATGCAGACGATTTTTCCCGTCAGCGGATTCAGCGCGCCCCAGCCTTTGCGCTGCTCGCGTTCCTCGTCGGTTTGCGCGCCGCGGAGCAGATATTCCTGCTGCGCCGGGTCGAACGAGGAGTGGAAGTCCAGAGGTACGGTTTCGATGTCAAAGATCAGGGTGTTCATATCGTAATGCGTTGTGCGTAATGCGTAACGCGATTTTTCCAAAATCTTTCCCCGGCCTGCGGAACGATGGTTTACTCGTAAGATATTTTATCTCAATTGCGTTTTGTTTTAATAAAGGCACCTGTTTTCTTATAAACATTGGTGCCAATTTTGTGTTGAGCCTTCTAATATTCATTTTTGACCTTCTTTAGGAAAGCAGCCCTTCCATCCTTCATTCAATCTGGATTCCCGCCTTCGCGGGAATGACAGAAATGGTCCGTTTTTGGCGCTTCGCGCCCAGGCCGCCTAACGCCGTCATCCCCGCGAATGCGGGGATCCAGACTTAATCAGAGATTCCTTAACCCTACATTCCTAATTGCCAACAGGTGCCCATCATATACCCTCCAATATAAGCACCCGGAAAGCGAAAGTCAAGAGGGGGCGAAAGATTTTTGAAATTTCTTCGAGATTGAATTCAACTCATCAATTTCATAAGTTCTTGCTCCCACTGCTCCTGCTGGACCAGTTGGAATGTAATGGGCTTGCTGTTCATTTCGAAGCCAAGTTCCGAGAGATGCTTTGGCCTTGCTTCGTTGCACAGCTTGAAAAGAAATTTCGTATATCCCGTTCGGTCATGACGAGATTCCTCTTTCTGTTCTCCAAATTGGTCACCCTTGGTCTCAATGACATAGACTTTGTCGATGCCGTAGCTACCGTCGGGCTTTCGTGACGTTGAAATAAAGTCCGGGTAAATTTTGTGAGGACGCCAGCCTTGTAGGAAATATCCGCCACGACCGGTAAGATTGCGATACCAGAAGAATAATTTCTCTTGTGAGTCGAGCCAAAGCGCGACATCCTTTTCGAGTTTGGTATCGAAGTCGCTGTCCTTTATCGACTCTCCGTCGAAGAGACTTTGCTGCATGTGTTCCCATTGCTTTTTCACAACTGGCGGTGCGGCAACGCGATGGACAAACGGAGGCTCATCCGCAGGCGCAGATTTCAGCTGCGGCGGTCGCCACGAGTCTGTGAAAAAGACAAACCGAATCTCTTCACTCTGAAGCAGTTCGAGAAATATTTGCTTTGCCATTTTCTCGCGCTCGTTATAGAGAGCTGTTCGAAGCTCTTCCGATATTTTGTAGAGATTGTAACGAATCAACTCGTCCGGTGAAGACGCGTTCTCCAGTTTGCCTTTCAGCATCGTAAGAACGTTCTTGGCCAGTTCATACGCCTGCCACGGATTGGGAACGATATGAATAATATCCGAGGCAAGATATTCTGGTGTCGCTTCCTGAAAGGTATTTACAATCTCGCCCGATTGACTCACATAAATCAAATCCTCATCGTTGCTCAGCGTTAGCTTATCCTGAGTCGATTCGGGCGGGATCGCGCTTAGTTGAAAGCCGGTGACGAACTTCGAAATATCTACGGACAACCAGTTGATGCGGGATTCAATATCGGCCAAATAATCGACTTGGCGTGCGCCGGTTTTGGTAATTGTCACGAACGCGGGCATGATAAAGTGCTTCATCGCGCGCTCGTATTCATTGCGAATGGAGTAGTCTGTTTTCGGGACTTCCTTTTTGGCAGAGGCGCTCAAATTACGAATCTGGTTGTCGATGCCTGTTATTCCCTCACGCTCGAATCCTTCCTTGATCTCCTGAATCACGCCATTTCGGCGGAAGCTCACAACGAACGATTGATCCAGTTCGGGAACGCCCGTCTTCCGTGCGTCCGGTTGACGCATAATGCGGCCAACCAACTGCGTGGCGCCAGTTTTCGATTTCGGATTATTGAGCAGGCACAGCACATACGCAAACGAACAGTCCCAGCCTTCCTTCAGCGCTTCTTTGGTAATAATATAACGAACGTGGTTATTCTTCGTGAGCAACCCATTTGCATCTTCGAAAACGGAAAGCTCCTTTTTCTCGCTGGATTGAATCGCGATTTCATTTTCCGCAACATCGAGCTTTCTGAGTTCCGCTTTCACTTGCTCGGAATGTATGAAATCCTTGCCCTGCTGATCCTTTCCGGTGCGCTCTACTTGAATCAAACAGATCGGGCGAATATACTTCCCCGTTCGCGATTCATATTTTTGGGCTAATTCCTTCAAGTGGTCGAGTTGCTTTCGGGCCGCAAGCAGTGTATCGCGCCACTCGACATGTTCCACGTTCTGCACGTTGATCGGAAGCTTCACCATGTCTTCCGCCAATAATTGTTTGCCTGTGATACGAACAAGCACATTGCTCGATTTATGCGGTGTCGCCGTAAACTCCACAATAGCCGATGGATTAAACCCGGCAAGCGTGCGAACTTGTAAATCGCTCTTGGCGCGATGGCTCTCATCCAAGATAATTACTGGCCGCAGCAAGCGAATGACATTCCCAAGCGAATCTTTAATTTGGCGCTGGGAGAACATTCGATCGTATTCTAATTTGTACTTCTCTATCAGAAGTTCGTGCTGATCTAACCGGTCCTCTTTCGGGAAAAACTTGGCAAATCCAGATGACTGATACATCCGCAAGAATTCTTTCGATTGGCGGGAGGTCGATTGCATCATCATCAACAGCACCACAAGATTTTCCTCCACGTCGCTTGGAGTGAATTTGTCCTCTTTCTCAATAATCTTGGTCTTTCCGGCGGAAGCGCGGTCCAGGACTTGCCGGTACGGATGGTCCCGTGTGTTAAGTGCCTTGAGCGTTTGGGAATAGATCTGGTTCGTAGGAACGATCCAAAGCACTAACCCAGTGTTTGTAGGCGTTACAAATTCCTTTGCAATATCGACGGTGTGGGCCGCAAGCAACGTTTTGCCGCCGCCCGTGGGAACCTGCACGCACACGAACGGCACCGAATATCCGCGAGCATCATCGAGGGTTTGATACTCTTTAGTGCTTCCGGATACCGCTTTCCACGCTGCGGAGGGCGGTCGCGAATGGCCGGCATCATCCTTTAACGCGCTGAAGAAATCCCGCAGCGCGTGAATGCACGTCTCCTGATATGTTTTGAGCTGCATCATGCGGCGGTTTCCAATTTCTTGTAAATCTCCCACGGCAATTGGCAGAACTCGATGTCGTACTCCGTAAGCGTCTCCTGGCCCACATAGCGGACCGGCGCAAAAACGAGTTTTGTTTTCTGGCCTTTGATGGTGCCTCGTTTCGGTTGCTGTTCCACCCAATTAAAGGTGAGTGCAGTAGCGTTCGATTTCAATGTTGCCACGTCCGGCTCGTAAAAGAGATAGACGTCGTATTCGTCCGTGCTGCCGATGTAACGGTTCTTCTTGTCCAACTTTTTTGCATCGAATGGTTTGCCCGTTGCAGTAAAGAAGCAATATTCCGCAAGCGTCTCGTACGAAGGCAGCGCCTTGCCCGAAAGCATTCCATTCTCGCTGATTTCTTCGCCTAATGTTGCATACGTAAAGCTGCCTCCGAGGCCGTTCTTCAAATTCTCATCTTTGGCATTCTTCACGCCCTTTATCACCCGACGAACCCGCTCCGCCGTGATTGTATCGGCATAGTCCTCCTGCTCGACCAAAATAAACTTCCGGTTCCCGCCGTCCTCTTTGTTCAGCGCAAGCACCGCGTGCGCCGTTGTGCCGGAGCCGGCGAAGGAATCAAGGATGAGGGAATCTTTTGGAACATGCATTAAAAGTTCTTTAAGCAATGATGTGGGTTTCACTGTTTCAAAACCATGATTGTCTAAAATTTCCGATAATTCAGCTTTGCCTTGTTGAGAAGTACCAGCATTTCTTAGAA
>JAKAIL010000165.1 GCA_021825235.1 Bacteroidota bacterium
TTGGGAAGTATTTCCCGGCTATGTCCCTCGTCGAAGTCGCGGACCTATTCGAGGATGGCGCGCTCATCGAAATTGAAGGAATTGCAGTCGTAACCGAATAGAACAGAGTGGACTTTAGCCTCACCCCCATCCAGCTCCATTGGCAATCCATTGCACGAAAGTTTGCGCAAGATCGCGTTCAACCAATTGCTCGCGAGATGGACGAAACCGGCGAAATGCCGCTCGCGCTCGCCAGAGAAATGGCGGATCTCGGTCTCCTTGGAGGAACGATTCCAGAAGCCTATGGCGGGAGTGAAATGGATAATCTCTCGCTTGCCCTTGTATATGAAGAACTTGGCCGCGCCTGTTCGAGTGTGCGCGGATTCATGACCGTGCATACCTCACTCGTTATGCAATGTATTAATACTTGGGGAAGCGAGGAACAGAAACAACGCTATTTGCCGCCGATGGCGGGCGGCGAAGTCATCGGCTGCTATGCGCTTACAGAACCCCAGGCTGGTAGCGATGCCGCCAGCATCCAGACCACCGTGTCTAAAGTAGCGGGCGGTTATAACTTGAATGGAGAGAAGATTTGGATTACAAATGGCAACATAGCTCATGCCGCAATTGTCTTCGCCAAACTCGATAGTTTGGGAGAGAAGGAGCCGCATGAGCAAGTCACGGCATTTCTTGTTCCACTTGCTACTTCCGGAATTGAACGTGGTCCCATGCCCGGAAAGGAACTGGGCCACCGAGCGAGCGATCATGCTTATACTATCTTCAGGAATTGCAGCGTGACGGAAGAAATGGTCCTGGGTGGAGAAGGCATGGGATTCAAAGTCGCGATGTCCGCGCTGGATTATGGCCGTTTAGGTGTCGCGGCTGGCGCTGTGGGAATACATCAGGCCTGCCTCGAGGCATGTCTGTCGTTTACGAAAGAACGAAAACAATTCGGCAAGCGGATTGCGGATTTTGAGATGGTCCAGTCCACTCTTGCGGAGATGAAGGCTTCGCTCGATGCTGCCCGAATGCTGGTCTATCGTGCCGCGTGGATGAAGGACCAAAGCTTTCCCACGAAACTCGAAACGTCCGTCGCCAAATATTTTGCAACGAATGCGGCGTGTAAAGCTGCATCCGATGCGGTATTGCTCCATGGGGGCCGTGGGTATTCCAATGAATATCCGGTCGAGCGGTACTACCGCGATATTAAGGGACTTCAAATTTATGAAGGGACCGAGCACATACAAAAGATTGTAATTGCCAGAGAACTTTCACGCGAGTAACCACAGCGCGCATACTAATATGACGGTTCCTACGCTGACTCCGGTGCCAATCCGCGCCGAAGGTTCTGTTTCGAGGGTAGCAGCAACGATATGTCTCCCTGCCGGAGCAGGAATTAGGATTCTCCCAAGGCTATCCGGCGAAATCGCAGTTGTAATACCATCCAGAGATGCATGCCATGTAGGCCAGTACGATCGTCGGAGCAAAATATTGCCGGGGCGTTTGGCAACGTAGCGAACGGTGTCTGAATAGGGTTCCCTACTATCGCTGATGGTAGCGGTAGAATCATCGCTCCAGATGGCCCAGGTGGTGTCCGTTGCGAAGGGGGCACTAAGCGACGCGCCAAAATCATAGTACGGACGCGACCAGCGAGGTGCATATTCCGGAGCTTCGCCTAATGGAAGCAAATCATGCCGATGAACGTGGACATTTGCCAACTGCAGACCGGCTAATGCAATCGTCCCAAGGGACCAGAAAAAAACGACAAAAATGGCGATGGGTTGCCGATTGGGAACTAGTGCAACATGCGATTCTTGTTCTCGATGCCATTTTAATGCGACGACCAACAACAGCAATACCGAAAAGCGATACGATAATTGTATGATTGTAAATGGCGGTACATGATAGAAGAGAAAGCGGGACACATACGGTAATTGTACGCCAACAATAAGTACAAGCATCCAAAAGAGAGCAATATTCTCTTCGCTTTTTCTTGCGGACCAGATACCAATCAGCAGGACACAGGCTCCAAGCACAGAAAGGAACGCATAACTGTTGATCAGGAGTCCTTTCCCTGTAAATAGTGCCAGAAACGGTGAGCTAAAGATTACTGAAACCGGCAACCATAATCTATTAAACTGAACATCTCGAAATCGAGTGACTATCGGAATCAAATAGAAGGCTGTTAGCAGGAATGCAAGCACCGTTGATAGCATATATCGTCCGATAAGGAAGGCTCGCGCTTTTGTGGTCCGGATTAGAATATAAATAAAGCTCCCAAGTCCGGTAACAGCCGCCGCGGGCAAATTAGAAAGAAAGAGCAATGCCAGCGAGATACTTAAGAGATAAATCCCGTACCTCGAATCCTGTTTTTGTCGTTGTTCTGCAAGCAAATCGATCCCCCAGAAGACGAGCGGAATAAAGACGAACGCCAGATGTTCTGAGATGGCACCACGCACCGCGTAATCGAAAAACCGATAGGGCGCAAACATGTATAATAGGGACGCCCAAAATGCGGAACGACCAGCCTTGCCGCTCTGACGCCTGCGGAGATAGAGCCACATGGTTACTCCCGACGCAACGAATGCAAGAATGCCGAGCAATTTTCCAATAGCTGCCGGGCCAAGGCTCGGGAAAATGGAGTACAACAAGCTTGTCAGGATGAAGCTGAGCGGAGGGTAAAAATAAAAGGATGGTGCTCCGAATCCCTTGAAGGAGCCAGGTAGCCAGCGAGGATAAAAGATCCCAGAATCCCACAACTTGTGCCACTCCGCGATCCAGAAAATGTGGCTGTAAGTATCGTAGCCTCGGAACGGAAGGATGCCAATAGCGGTCGCTTCCAGCAGTGTGGCGATACACAGCAGCGCTATGGCAATCGTGTTGTTTTGGGATATCCGCGGCGAGAGATTCCTCATAGTTTTGGCCTGGAACGTTGAATGCTAATCCATCGCACGCGATGGATAGCACCTGTTTGGAGCGCGATGTGGTTTTCCAAAACGACTCGCGTCCGAGGTCACGTGAACGTACTTACCACTGGAGTAACCGTTCCAGTGCCGCATGGATTTCAGCTATTCCCGGCACCACGGATGCCATTAGCGTGGTATTATACGGCACCGGACAATCTGGAACGGCAAGCCGTTCCACGGGAGCATCGAGAGAGGTGAATACCTCCTGACTTATGGTCGCAGCGATTTCCCCTCCAAAGCCGCACGTCCATCCATCTTCATGCAGTACCAGCACGCGACTGGTCTTGCGGACTGAGGCGAGGACCGCATCTTTATCCCATGGTACAATCGTTCGCAGATCGAGGATTTCCACGTCCATCCTTTCGGCAGCCTGGGTTGCGCGATCGACCATCGCGCCCCATGTTACAATTGTTGCACGGTTGCCGGCACGATGAACGCGTGCCTTGCCAAAGGGGAGTGTGAAATTATCGCCGGGATAATTTGTGCGTGCCTGGGCGGTATCGAGTAGTGCACGGTGTTCGAAAAAGAATGTCGGGTCTCCACCCCGAAGGGCGCTCCGCAAGAGTCCCGTTGCGTCTTCCGTATTCGAGGGATACGCGACGCGCCAACCGATGGTGTGTGCAAAGAATGCTTCTCCGGAGACGGAATGCCAGGGGTCGCCCGTCTTTTTTCCGAACCCGACGGGAATACGCACTACAACGGGGGCCGTAAATTTAGAAAGCGTGCGCCACCGAATCGTACCGCAATCATTGATTTGTTCCGTGGCAGGATCAGCATACTTCCGAAACTGAATTTCGGGAACTGGCCTAAGGCCGGCGATGGCCATTCCAACGGAGCGACCAATAATGCCCTCCTCATTGAGCGAAGTATCGAAAACACGATCCACGCCGAATTCGCGCTGAAGGTCCACCGTTGCACCGTGTACACCTCCCTTGGCGCCAACATCTTCTCCAAAAACGAGCAGCTTTGGATTGGCTGCAAGCTCGGTTTCGAGCACTTTGCGTACGGCATCCTGCAGATTCATCCGAGGGCCTGTTTCCTTTGCCCCTTCCAATCCATTATTGGTCGAGCGAACATGCGTTGTTACCCGAGAAGCATCGGGCACCGGTGCTGCTTCGGCTCGATCCGCAGCATCACGAACGTTTCGTTCGACTTCGTCCACCAATGTTGCCCATTCCTTTTTCGAAAAGATGTTCTTTGATAGGAATGATTCTAATTTCGGGAGCGGATCATGAGATTCTTCGAGCAGGCGAAGTTCCGGGGATTTATAAATCGCGGTATCGGTGAAGGAATGTCCCGAAAGCCTTGGAACTTCCACACGAATCAGAGCCGGCCCCTGCCATTTTCGAACGTATTCTACGGCAGCGTGAATATGCTTTTTCGCTTCCTCGGGCTCGTATCCGCGACATTCAAAAAGCTGAAGATCGGTGAAGGCGGCCAGATTTTTTGCGATGTTGCGTCCCGGTGTCTGAAAATCGCTGGTTACCGAAATGCCATAGCCATTATCTTCAATGAAGAAGAGCATGGGCAATTCCAGGGTCGTGGCAATATTGAGTGCGGCCCAGAAGCCATTTGTCGCTGTTGAAGCATCGCCACCTAAGGTAACGGCAATTGCTCCGCGGTAACTTTCGTCTTTTAAAGTCTTTGCATAATAGACCAACGACTGTGCCCATCCCGCACCGGGAGAATATTGAGCGCCGACATCGCCGGAAGCAGGCAGCACTGTTCCGCGTTCGCGACGTGGCAGCAGATGAACCACTCCAATATCGCGGCCATCCGTCATGCCTCCCGCGCGGGCGAGCGAGCCGAGAAATGCCTCTTCGGCGGTCAGACCCTGCCCAAGTACGAAGGGTCGAGAACGATAATAGCACGTGGCGCCATCGTGCGGGTGGGTAATGAATTCGCTCAGAATTGCTTGGGCAAGGTCATGTCCTCGGGCAGAAAACTGGTAGGTAACAAGGCCTTTTGGAGCCATTTCCTGCTCTTCGATTCGATCGAGCGCACGCGAGGTGAGGAGGGTACGAGCCACGCGTTCCCAAAATGCATGTTGGCTGGCCGAATCGTTAGACATAGCAGTCGAAGAAGCCTCACCATTGGAAGCGCGTGCTGTTACGTTAATGGCAAGGCCGGAAACGGGAAACCCGTTGCCCGCTTTTGAGGCTATTGGTTTTGGCATAGGCTGGAATGACGACAGAATTCAAACATCAATTAAACAGATGAGATTTCCTTGAAGTAGGCCTCGGAAAGCGCTTTACGCGTTTTTCATACTTCAGTCCCAAAGAAATAGTAATTTTGGAGTACTTATGTGGTCATTTGCATTCATTTTTCGACACCTTCTTCCTTTGGTCCTCATTCTGGTTGTATTCACTTCAGCGGCCAGAGGGCAAATATGGAGTCAGGTCTTTGGCCCAACCGGTGGCGATGTGGAAGCTATTGCCTCCGATCGGTTCGGGCACATTTATGCCGGCACGGATAGTGGAGCGTACGTTTCTACGACGAATGGCGCAAGCTGGAGCCAGATCAACACGGGGCTGGCCAACCCGGAGATATTTTGTTTCGCGGTAACGTCCGCCGGAACCATACTTGCAGGAACTGAAGGGGGTGGAATTTTTCGATCGACGAACTTTGGGCAGACGTGGGATTCTTCGAGCGCAGGTCTGCCCGATAGCTCGAATATACTCTCTCTGGCGAGCGATGGACACGGGAATTTATATGCCGGTCATTCCAGGCAAGGTGTTTTCTATTCTTCGGACGATGGCATCCATTGGGTAGCCCGAAACAGTGGCATGGAAAGCCAGAGCATCTTTTCGCTTACGGTTGCACCGAACGGCACGGTGTACGCGGGGACCGCTCCTTATATTTTTTCTTCAACAGACCAGGGCCAGCATTGGGACACTTCGCTCATCGCCGGTCCGCCGAGCGAGGAAGTACTCGCACTCGCTGCGGATTCCACTGGGAACATTTTTATGGGTACCTTTCGTGGCTCGCGCTGGAGATTGCGGGCGGGCAGCAGCACATGGGAGGATATTTCCTCTTTCCTTTCTTCCGGAGAAATTCGCACGATGGCCACTTCCGGGCAAATCCTTTTTGAGGGCCTTTTCGGTGGTGGAATTCTTGAGTCCATGAACCTCGGACGAAATTGGGCTGGTTGGTCGTCTGGACTCACCGATCTAAAAGTTTATTGTCTGACGGTTGCTCCGTCCGGGTTTGTGTTCGCGGGAACATACCTTGCGGAAGTTTTTCGGACGAATTTTCCTCTTGCGGTATCAAGCACTGTAGCATCCAAAGTATCGATCTCGCTATACCCCCAGCCGGTATTCGGAAATGCTACGGTTGTTGTTTCGCTGCCTTCGATCGAACCGGTACAGCTAGAGATTTCTGATCTTCTTGGGAATAACGTTGCTACTCTGTGGAATGGAATCGCCTCCGCAGGAAGCCATAGCGTTGCCTTCGACGCGTCCCATTTTCTCAGCGGTCAATACTTTATTATACTCCATACTTCTGCGGGCATTCACAGTATTCCTTGGCTTTGCCTGCATTGAATTATAGCAATTTCGAATGGATTAGCCTCGAATTAACAATTTGGTAACAAACTTCCTGAAACGGAGCGATAGATGATTTCCTTAGTAGGGCACCAATTACTTCTATTTTTGAATGGCGATTGAATCCGCAGCAATCGAGGTAGTACCAGCGGCGCCTGCGCCGGCCAAGGTGTGGTCCACGAAGAAGAATTTCGGGGACACAATCTATAAATGGGTGCTCACCATAGCGGCCTTCAGCGTCCTGCTCATAATTGCCGGAACGATTTATGAGCTTACCATGGGTTCGCGCCAGTCCATCAGTTACTTCGGATTGAAGTTCTTCACGAGTAGCGACTGGAACCCAACCAAGCAGATATTTGGTGCATTGCCGTTCATTCTGGGAACGCTTTATTCGTCGGTGTGGGCACTTGTCATTGCGATACCTATCGGATTATTTACCGCAATTTTTTTGTCGGAGATTTCTCCGCGGTGGATTGAACGGCCCGTTTCCTTCATGGTAGAATTACTGGCTGCCATACCCAGTGTAGTCTATGGGTTATGGGGTCTCTTTGTGTTGCAGCCGTGGATGGTTAAGTATATTGAAGGCCCGTTCAGTCAAGGCCCACTGGCTAAACTACCCATTTTTGGAGATACCCCCAATGGGTATGATATGCTTTCTGCCTCGGTAATTTTAGCCATCATGGTACTGCCATACATAACCGCCGTATCGCGGGATATTTTGAAAGCAATTCCACGAACCGTCCGTGAAGCATCGTACGCACTTGGCGCAACACGGTGGGAGACTATCAAAGGGGTGGTGTTACCATACGGACGTGCTGGCATTATTGGCGCTGTCATGCTCGGATTTGGCCGGGCTTTAGGGGAGACGATGGCGGTTACGATGGTCATTGGCAATGCGCCAGTTTTCAAGACGGATTTATTTAGCTCGGGATATACGCTGGCGAGTGTGATCGCTAATGAGTTAGCGGAAGCATCTGGTCTCTACCGTTCCGCGCTTATCGAGATAGGACTCTCTCTCTTTATCATTACGCTCATCGTCAATGCCGGTGCAAAGCTCCTTATCTTCTATACCGCACAGGACCTGAATGCCAGAGGAGGAAAGGCATGACCCTGGAACGCAATAGCACTCTGCTTCGGCCATCGGCGCGTTCGCGGTTTCGCCGGTCCCTCTCGGCGCTGATGGCAGGCCTTGCTGCCGCCGCAGCATTGATTGCGGTAATCGCTCTCATCCTCGTACTGATCTATATTCTTGTAGGAGGAATGAGTGCGATGAGTCTTTCCGTCTTCACCGAAGGCCCGGTACCGATGGGTAATCCAGGCGGAGGCTTGCGGAATGGAATTATCGGCACACTTATTCTCATGGCCGTTGCAAGCATTATTGGACTGCCAATCGGAATTTTAGGTGGTGTCTATCAACTGGAAACGAATACCACCTTTTCCCGCACGCTGCGGTTCTTCACCGATGTGATGAACTCGATCCCGAGTATCGTCATGGGGTTGTTTGCCTACCTCATTGTTGTGCTTCCTGCTGCGGAGATCTCTCCCGGTCATGCTTTTTCCGCTTTTGCCGGAGGAGTGGCGCTCGGCTTCCTGATGATTCCCACGGTGATGCGGACCACCGAAGAAATCTTGCGGCTCGTACCTGTGACATTGCGCGATGCCTCGCTGGCACTTGGAGCGTCCCAATGGCGGACAACACTCAGTGTTATCCTTCCGGCTGCCCGTGGTGGAATCGTTACCGGAATTCTCTTGGCGCTTGCTCGTATTGCCGGCGAAACTGCCCCGCTGCTCTTCACCGCATTCGGGAACCTGAATTTCAACATGCGGCTCGATCATCCCATCGATGCATTGCCACTCAATATATACAATTACGCGACTTCCCCCTACGATAATCTTCACCATCTCGCGCTTGCCGCGGCTATCATTCTGCTAATCATTATCCTGGTCCTGTCTCTCGCCTCGCGCTATGCCACTCGAGGTCATTCCGCCGAGTAATTTTTTTATCACTCGCGTAACGGTGGCTTAATAATAAGGTAACAGCCAAAGCCGCATTTTTGCAGCGTGATAGAGATCGAATTGCGGTTGCGATTTCGTAATCTCGCTCTAACAATTACTTAATTCATGGCTTCGCTCACCCCGAGTGGCACGGCCGTTAACCTTATCTTATGAAACGATTCATACCTGTTTTCGCTATCGTACTACTTTCCGCTGGCTTCACCGTGCGGGCATTCGCGCAGAGCGATTCTACGGCGTTCAAGCCGCACTGGTCCTTCAATGGCCAGTTCTTCGCCGATTACTATAACATGCTCGGTGCCGACACCGTGAGCGGAAAGGGCTACGATGGGCCACGTGGTAAGAACTACTACGAGCCGAATAGTAATACGCCCAACGGTAATTTAGATAATACGAAGTATTACCAGGCCTTCGACATGCGCCGCGTGCAATTCGGTGCAAATTATTACTACTCGAAAGATATCACTGCGAAAGTTTTGATGGAGCATGAAAGCGCTTATGCCGGAGGGGATGTCCTTGGCGATAATAAAAGCGGCTTCTATGTTAAAGAGGCGAGCTTAACATTTGGGAACTGGATTCCGATGGCGAACGTCATTTTCGGCCAGCAGGCCATGAATATGTTCTCGGTCGATGAAGGCTTGTGGGGTTTTCGCGGCGTTGAGAAATCCATTCTCGATCTTCGAGGGGGGACTGAAACCGGCTCGAATGATCTGGGAATTCAAGTCCAGGGTAATTTCGATAAGGACAAAGCCTTTGGATACTCGGTTTCGCTGGTGAATTATGATAATAGCTCCAAGGTCGAAGACCTTAAAAACAAAGTCATCGCCGGTCAGCTAACCGGAAAGTTTATGGACAAACATATC
>JAKAIL010000166.1 GCA_021825235.1 Bacteroidota bacterium
ACGAGCGCCGACCATGAAGTCCACTTTGGCGTAGCCGATACCGGCATTGGCATTTCCAAAGACGAACTACCCAAGGTTTTTCGCCGATTCTACCGGACGGACGAAGCCCGCACCGGCCCACATGGCGATGGCGAACGCTCGCTCGGATTAGGTCTGGCCATTGTGAAATCCATCGTCGAAGCCCACGGCGGCACTATCGGCGTCGAAAGCGAACTCGGCAAGGGAACCCGCTTTACCGTGACGATGCCAGCGGTGAATTAGAGATATTATCAGTTTGGTACTTTACTTAGTCTCTTTCGCGTTTTGTTTTCATAAACCGCAAGGATTCTTTACGTTGGTGTTTGGAACGCAATAATGAACCGTAAAACTTTTTTATGTTGCAACAACGAGTTCCAGAAAATCCAAAAATCTAGTGTTCCACTACAATTTTTACCGCCCGACCCATTATCGCATTTTGGATGTCGGCATAGTATATTCCGCTCGGGAGTTTCGAGCAGTCAAGCGTGAGGCATAGCCCAAGCTCCGCGTCTGGCGTGGCATTGTAGAGCGTCGCTACCACTTCCCCATTCATGTTCACTACCTGCACACTTGCCGGAACACCGCCTGGTAAGTCCAATACGCAGATACGTGTATAGTTCTCGGCCGGATTTGGATGCACGGTAACCTGTAGTCCAACTGTATCCGGAGTAATAGGTTGGGAAGTTGAAATCTTAGGAGCTGGTCCGCCTCCTGTAATGGAATCGTATGGAGGAAGTAAGTCTTGAATGGAATCATCATAGCTCTCGATGTGCGAGAGCGTGAAGTTGTTAGTCGAATCTCCCCGTGTGAGATCCATCGTGATGTAAAGGGAATCTGCTATAGGAATTACAGCATGCCCTAAACCATTATCGGCGATGCTCGTGCTGGAAACAAACCCAGACCGAGTGAGTAGAGCCGTATCGAGAACGAGCACAATCGAGTTATCGAAAGATCGCCGAAGATTGATAGAAGCCCGAAGAAAGTCACTATCCGAGGCGCTAAGTGCACTCTCCGCAATGGCTGTATCTCCAGCCATATAAGTACCTATTCGGAATACACGCTCGTATTTCAGAGAATCGCCCACAGAGGACATGAAGGGTACCGTTCGAACCTGCGGATTAGCCCAGGTTATTCGTTTCAACGACATGTTCGGGCGTGCAAAACTGGTGTCTACTGGAAGCCATGCAACAGTTGTCGGATTGGAGGTGTCATTCACAGTCGTGGTCGTGATCATTCCGGCACGCGCAGTGAACCAAAACCATGGACAGGATGCGACTCCATTCGAGGCCGTGATGGTTTGCACCATGTCATTCTCCTGCGTTGCCGGCACGAGCGGAAGGTCGTATTGCGTGATATGCGCATCGAATGTCCCGTCGGTATGTACGGATGGCGATCGAAACTGGATTGGTTGTAAAAGTAAAAGCGAATCGCGAGTACGAACGGCCAGACTGGGTTCGAGCGAGGACTGGACAATCCGTTCGATAGGGTTCAATATTTTAACGTGCCACCAGAACCATGGAAAGCTGGGAGGAACTATCTGAAGATAATACCGGGCGACGCGCATATGATTATCGTCATTGTTATTCCATCCAAGCCTCCAGGCATCACTGTATGTTATAGTACCCCCGTCAAAGCTTACGGGCGTGGCGTAGTCATACAATTGGTTCACAGGCAGGAGCATGACCGTATCCGGCGGAGGAGGTTGGGGAAAATGCCCAAAGGAAGTGTAGGCATTGTATGCGGTATAGTCCGACCAAGGACCATATTGGTGAAACCTCAGGACCGCATAATGCGAGTTGGAAAAACACTTATCACATAGCATCTGGGCTTGCATCGCTTCCCACGTCACATCGACCCATCGATATGTATTCATGGTGATGCACGGTGTCCGGTTGGTACACCACGGAAGACTCTCGGAAAGGTTGGTCATGGAATCGATTTTGATTTTGGCGAACGTTGTATCATATTCAGCCCGGCAGTAGTAGATGTCGGTCCGCACACTTGTATCCATTTGGAATGCAACATAGCATACAGGTTGGCTTCCCGCTTCCTCTCTCGAGGCAAGACTCACAAATTGGGAAGTGGCGCTATCTGCACCACCGCCGGTGAAGTATTTTACCGCCAGAGCATTGCCGGTCGTATCGAGCAGTGTGATTGCAGCGCCTGAATCGGGATGGTGCCAGCTTACCCAATACTCGCGCTGAGTTCCCCAAGAGGTCTGAAGCCAGGCAATCGGGGTTATCGCCGGAGCAGCAACAAAAGAACCATCGATCACTTTAAATTTGTCCAGCGTGTCTCGTGGCCCAAAGGAATATGGAGCACTCCGTGGCGCGTGACGGAAGATAATATACGTTGAATCTCCCGCGGAGCCGGCGTGATCGATGCTATACACTAAACCCAGCCCGTGACCGCTATAAGAGTTGAATACGAGAGCGGGATTATGTGCTTTGCCACAGGAGTCAATCACGCTATCGGGTGGGGTGCCCAATGTCCGCTTCGAAGAACCCTCGGTTATTTCGAGAGGCGAAGAGAGGATGATTTTTCCTTTTCGCTCGTAGGTTGAGTAATATACGTACGATGGATTCGTTTGCAACTCGTCGTAGGCAATCCGCCGTGCATTATTCCATCGATTGCTCGACATCGTGCCGGTAGTGATACTTTGTGAGGGAGCGATTCGAAGCATAGCGCCTCGTCCCGCGCCGAGTGTCAGCGAAAAATTACTATCCAGGCCGACGACACTATCCCATCCCGTCGAAACATTCTTTATTTCCCATGTGGGCCAGCCAATGTAAAACCGATTGAACGCGCTGTCGCGAACCTGCATCGTGATCGTGCGGGTGTCGGTTTGGTCGGTACCGGTGGAGTCGGTCCACAAGAGACGGTTTAAAACCGATAGATAACGGGCGAGGCTATCCGAAGGAAGCTCGTGAATGCCAAAGTCCACATAAGAAATTGGATCGCTTACTCCTGAAAGATTTTTCGTGCCCACACTATGCACTGGCAATTTGCTGAGATATGTTGGAGTTGAATCCTTCTTATTCCAGCACACGGAGCCCAGCCAATTCAGTTGCTCTAACAGGTTTGAACGTACGAGCGGCGATAAGTCATCTCGCATTTCGCGCTGGACCTCGTTGAACAGTGGCGCATAGTTGTTTGGAGGTGGGAGCAACTTGAGGATGTGACTATTGTTGGCAGAATCAACGTAAAGATAATCCTTATAATCTGGATATACTGTATAACCTTGGTTGTAGAACTGGGCCACACGAGTATCTAAGCCAACGCCTCCATCACGCCGGACGTATCCATCTGGGATACCCAACACACCCTGTGTCTTTGTTAAATTGGGCTGGACGATTCCATGCTGAGTCAAACTGTCATCGCCGCCGTAATTCAGGAGATAGCCCTTGAGCCCGTGCGAAATTCCCCACCAAAGTTGAAAACTCGCTTCGGTCGTAGTCGGCATTCTTCCATCGTACCAAAACCAATCGAGCAGCGAATCGACCGTGACAACGGTATCTCGCGGATGCCTCGACCGAAATGGATTGAATATCACAGCAGCCGTAAGCTCGTTCTCCATATCATGGGACCACCAGTCGGCTCGGTAAGGAACAGTGCCGCCTGTTATGTCGAATGCCTCTGCGATCCAAGTATTGATTTGGATAGAATCACCGGAACCAAACTGGGTAGTCAGAACGCTTCTAAAAAGCGTTGTGTCATTATTGTAAAGGCACCACTGAAGTATCCATTGGATAGAATCCATCCTCCACTTCGGCATCTCAAAAGTGCCGCCCAGCAGTTGAGGGCTCATTCGCATTGGGACCGCTGGACCGGTAGGATCGTCATAACAGGAGCTCGCGTATTCCATCATTCCCTGTTCCCATCCCAGGCCGCCTCCGGGGTTCTCGGACGCGTAGCCCATGATCGAGTCCTGATAATTCCGCTTGAAAGTGGAAGCACCCAGAACGTGGATCCCATGTCGGTCGGCATTAAAGGAGTCCGGCATAATGGCTGAAGGCACAGGTGCCCAATAGTTCACATTATAAATCCCATAAGTGGTATCGCTGAATATAGGTGAAGGGTTACTGATGTTATCGTGCAAGCGCCAACCAGGCGCACCAAAGAGAGCGGCTTCATACCACAACTGCCCTTTCGCTACATTTTTATCTTCGCACTGGTCACGCCAGATGCGTGCTAACAAATCCATTGGCCCGCCCTGCAACAAATTGAGTGGCGGAAGACCATTATCGCAAAACAGGTTGTGAACATAGGCTAAACAGCGATAGCCAAGCGGCGACATCTCGCGCGTAAACTTCCAACTCTTATCCGCGCTGTTGTGCGGAGAGACATTAGCTAAGATTCTTCCCGCGGCGACGAGAATGCTATCGCACTTACCGGATAAAACTTCCTCTGTAATCCAGTTGCGAATGCGAAGCAAGCGCGGATAAATCGGCCAGTTGCCATACGAGAATAATCGAACATTGATTGTATCGCCCTGAAGCGTTCGAGTTACGCTCGCCGGAATGGTAACTCGTAGGCGTTTGTAAGGCACGTTCTGATCGGGACCGGTTGGGGATCTCCATGTAGCAAGCGAGTCGCCACGCACCTCTCGTCCGTTAATTCTTTCGTTCGCTATGGGAAGAGTCGAGTACAAGGTTGCATCTATAATGGTGCTACTAAGTATATCCGTATCGCCGACCGATATGTCGAGACGGAACAGATTACCGGATGGAATTACACCTGATGGTAGCCGAAAGACAAAATCGTATGTGTATGCGCCAACGTGATTCGTGTCGAGTCCAAATGTCGTCGGGTCAGTCGTGACATACGGGGCCGTACCCGCCGGATTGATAATTGTGCTGTCCCTAAGCTTGAGCACGTAGTCACCTGGGCCGCTTACCGCATTCGTAGGAATCTTCCATTCATTTGGGTTCTCACCTGGCGTTATGCTATTCGCCGGTCCTCCGAGCGCGTATCCCCAGGAATAACTGTACTGTTTTGTCCATCCGGCCGTCCCTGGCAAGAACACCCGCACCTCGGGTGATTCCACCGCTTCGGTGAAAAGGTTCACGATTGAGGAATCGAAGGTAACGGGCTTGAAGGGTGGCTGATAATAATGGCGGTAATATGTGTTTACGGTTGTATCCCAATAATACGGGTCTCGGATGACTGCCTTGAATGTATCGAAGGGCTGCCCCTCGCGCGCGAATTGACTCCCATCGCCCACCGAATGAAGCTCGAAGTAGGAATTAATTCCCAGCATCTTGACGAGCGAATCGAGCCGCCAGAGAGAATCCTCATGTTCGCCGGTCAGCAGCACACCGATGGGAAATTGATCGTGGGTTGCCGGTGCGCTCAACGTATCAGGTGATTGTGCCCGCGCCGCTAACGTAGTGAGAAGCACCATCAAAAACGATAAAGTAACAGGTCGTGTCTTCATGGTCGTAAAAGAATAGGTGTTTAATGCTCAACGATAAATCGTGTGGTTGAAACTTTATTCTTCAGGCTCAGCTCCGCGATGTAGGTCCCGCTGGGCCATTGTGAGGTAGTGAAATACTCTATGTTATCGCCGGGATCGATAGTGACCGTTCGCGCCGTCACGATCTCACCCAGGAGATTGAAAATTGATAGCTTGCCCAAAACGGGCTCGGGCGATGCCGCATGGATCTTCACGTATCGGTTTGCGAGCAGGGGCGCTGCCCAGAGATTGAATGATGCGCTTGGCACCGTGCTCACGCTGGCAAAGCTGGGATTGAAATGTTCCCAAGTCGCTTGGAAATCGTCACTGAAATGCGATTGGTATTGACAATCGGCAACAATTCGTTGCTCCTCAGCGCTCGTCATGCTCCATGCAATTCGATCATACAAAACTCGCGGCGTATCTCGAAGAGCGATCTTAATGGTTGCGGGCAGCCGGGTCATAGAGTCTATCCAAAACCAAGGGCCGTGAAGCGCGGCCTCCGGGAAGTTCAATACTAAGGTGTCATGAGACACGGTCGCGGCGATCATGTAGTTCACTGAGTTCGGCGGATATACTCCATAAAACTCTCCGTCATAGTCATAACCCGAATCACCAATTTTGACTGCAACTGCCATGAACAAATCAGAATCAAACGAAGGCGTGAAGGATCGAGCTATTCCGGTGCTTCCGAGACAGAGTTGCAAAGCCAGGGTTTGAATTTCCTCAAAAGAATACTGTTCATGCACGTTCCTTCCATAGTTCCCGATTGATAACGTGTACAAAAGTCTTGAGAGGGTAATCGATGGTCCCCTTTGGGAACCTACCTGGACAATTATTTCACCGCTTGCGCTATCCCCTGACGCAGGAATGGTTATGGCAAGGCTATCGGATCGCCAATCAAGGACGGGCATCTTGTAATTGTTGATGAGAATGTCACCAGGCACCGAGCCGAAATCCCCGTAAAGGTGCAGTGTATGTGCATAACCATCGACGTAGGCGCTATCTATCTTTAAGGTTTGAGCATGAGCATGAGAGCCCACGATCGCCAATATCGGAGCAACGAAAACTAACAGATGCTTACTCATTTTTCTTCTCTCCTTCTGAAGTTAGTGTTGCACAATAAATCGTGTGGTTGAAACTATGCCGCTCACGCTAAGCTCCGCGATGTAGTTCCCGCTGGGCCAGTGTGAGGTATCGAAATACTCTATGTTATCGCCGGGATCGATGGTGGTGGTTTGTGCCGCCACGATCTCGCCCAGGAGATTGAAAATGGTTAGCTTGCCCGAAACAAGCTCGGGCGATGCCGCATGAATCTTCACGTATCGGTTTGCGATCGAGGGGGCTGCGGAAAGATTAAGTTCCGATGGACCTGCTTCGCTCTCCACGTTTGCAAATCTTGGATTCGTCCTGTGCGGCATTTTATCGCCATCTCGATTGAGCACGAGATCGGGCCCACCGAACAGTGGCACAAGCACCGCCGAGCGTCCTGTGCTATCGATACTATGCAACGTATCGAGATTTTCGTAACCGCCATCGAACCGAACATTGTGATACAAGAGTCCATCGAAGAGTGAGTCCAGCGCCTTGCCGCCACAATAGAAAAAAACGGCATCGTAGTCTCCCGACGTTGAGGACTGCCCTTCCACTCCGAGCACTGGTACGCCCGATCCGGTGAGATCGCCGCAATTGAACATCTGAATTCCCCACTGGTCGATATACGACCAATCGCTCCCCGGGCCTTCGAGAAGCACCGGGTGCGGAATCCGATAGTAAGCGCGGTCCTTGGTAAGCGGGTAATATCCGAGCGAGTCCGTCCCCTGAAAAATGTAGATATACGCACCATCGGTAACGAGGAGATCGGGAATGCCATCGCCCGTGATGTCCATCGTGTAAAGACCCGTGACAGCAATCATACTGTCCGTGCCGGGGTCGTACCAGTGGACAGCATCGGTGGTGTGGGACAGATAGACAATCGTGTCATGCGCAAGATCGTTGAGATGACGTAGGACTCCGATCTTATACGTCACGACACCGGTTGTATCTATGACTGTTCCCGCAATAAAAACCATTGGCTTGCCTTGCTTTGAATATGTTCCGACCGTTCCTGCGACCCAATCGCGTGCGGCTGGCAAGATAGACACCGAGTCATCCGCCGTAATGGTGGTATCACCAAAGTGGGGCTCCCCATAGTATGCGAAGAGGGCGACTCCCGTGGATCCTCCATCAATTGCAAGTATGTCCGCTACAGCGTCGCCGTTTACATCAGCTGCACCCAGAACCAGTGGGTCTGGTGAGTCTGGAGTGTGGTAGCGATCTGTGAGGTATCCTGAAGCTGATGGGAAATATGGGTAATTCTTCTGACCCTTAAAAAACGAGGGCCCGTTTGAGAAATTGCCGCCAACCGCGAGCATGTCCGCTATTCCATCGCCGTCAAAATCACCGCGCAAGAGTGGCGTCAAGAAGGGCGCTGGTAGTGGAGTGCTATCAAAGAGCAATGGCCCACCATACTGGTAGGAAGTGCTACTCGCCAGGTAATCCGTCAAAGCTAAGTCATCGTAGGCATCGTCGTTCAGGAGACCCATGTTGAAGTTTCCCGTTGCGACTCGCCTCAGTGTATCCATCTTTGCAGAGAAGTCCACGTAGTTTGGGTCATAGGCATGGGAGAGCTGCGCCGCGAGGGGGGAAGCGGTGAAGAGGAGCAGGGCTGTTATAACGAATCGTTTCACATTAACTCCTTACAAATATACAAACTTTATTTAAAACCCGTACCAAATTTGGGACAAGGCCAAGACACTCATTCGCGTAGCTTGCGGTGTGGTCAACCCCATCCGAAAAATTGTTGCTAAAAATATCCGCCAACGGCGAATGGCTCTTGGTCTCTCTCAGGAAGCTCTCGGATTTAAATGTTCCATGACACATGTTTATTTAAGCAAAGTAGAATCCGGGCATATTAGTATCGGAGTTGATAATCTCGCTCGAATCGCGAAAGCCCTGAAAGTCAAACCCTACGATCTCCTCAAAGATTGACCATGCACCCATTTTTGACCCTTGTTTCACCAAGCTATTAATTCGGTTTAAGACTCTGAAAAATCGGAATTCTTGCCACGCCAAGCAAGTTTTTGAACTCCGATGAACGCTTCTGCACTCTGAGACCACGCGACTCACGTAATTTGACTGCATGACCTTTTTTACAGAACTTCCGTGTTAAATCGGACTACAGCGGGCTCCTTGCGATCCCGCGCCCTCGAAGCGACTTTTACCTTCGCCATTAGCGGTGCCATCTTCTTCGCCGCCTATAGCCTACCGAGTGAGCCAGCGACGGCCCAATACCGGCCGATGATTACGCCACTGGTTTCCACGGCCCCGGCCCCAGAACAGCACCGGGCAAACCCGATCGTTATTCGTCGCCCAAGCATTCCGGCACCAAGCCTGGAACGCCGCGCACCGGTCCAGCCCGGCATTGCGCCACCGATTACGATCGACCCTGCGATGCGGCAGGAGATTGTCGCCCGGCATACCGATGAAATGAAGCGCGAGCACTGCATGCGGAAGCTTGAAGCGCGCCGGCGGGAGCTACAGGCCCAGCAAGCCCTCCGGGCTCGGAACGGGAAATAGAGCGGCTCCGGCCAAAGAAAAATTCATCCGGGTTTTCCCAATTGTAAAATATTTCGGAAAACGGTGGAACTTCGGGGAGTGGAGCGCCGTTAGACAATTAGCAACCCACGAGAAGGTTGCCAAAACAAAGTGTGAGACTTATAGATGTAGGCGGGTTCCATTTAGGCCGTTTGTATCTAAAGTCAAGGTGAGAGAAAAGACACTGTTGGCCTCATCGGAGCA
>JAKAIL010000167.1 GCA_021825235.1 Bacteroidota bacterium
TGTCGCTCGATCTCAATAGCGCACTCGCCAGTTTCCGGAAATTCTTCGTTGCGGCCTTTCCGCCTTCCGGCGCGAATTCCATTGACTTTGCCAGCCGGGCGCAACCGGCCTTTCATGCCAATCTGAAGCTCCTTCGTGAGCACCTTACGAAACGTATCGCGCAGGGGGAGCGGACCATCATTCTCTCGGAATCCAAAGATCTTACCAAGCGGCTCAAAGACCTTCTGGACGAAGGCGAAACGGCCAATGCGATTAGTACTCGCCTGCCGGAATTCGTGGAACCTTCCCTGGCTCAGGGCTTCGAGCTGCCCCATGCCCAGATTGCCATTTACACCGAGCACGAACTCTTTGGACGCAAACGGGAACGCGGGGCTTCAGCCCGGAAGCGCGCCGCACGTACCAAAGGCATTTCCCTTCGGGAACTACGGACCTTGAAACGCGGCGACCTGCTCGTCCATGAAGATAAAGGCATTGGAAAGTTCATGGGACTGGAAACCATCGTCGTCGGTGGCAAAAAGCAGGAGGTGGTCCGGCTGACGTATCGCGATAACGATGTGCTTTTTGTCAATCTCGATTACATTGGCCGGCTTTCGAAGTATTCTTCGGGTGAAGTGGCCGAAGCGCCAACGCTCTCGAAACTCGGTTCCGGGGAGTGGGAACGCACGAAAGAGCGTACGAAAAAACGGCTCAAGGATATTGCCCGCAATCTGATTCAGCTCTATGCCAAGCGGCGCAAATCGGAGGGGTTTGCGTTCAGCGCGGACGATGTTATTCAGCGCGAGATGGAAGCTGCATTCCTGTATGACGATACTCCCGATCAGGAACGTGCTACCGAGGACCTTAAACGCGATATGCAGTCGGTGCATCCGATGGACCGGCTGATTTGCGGAGACGTCGGCTATGGCAAAACGGAGGTTGCTATGCGCGCAGCGATGAAGGCCGTGCTCGATAAAAAACAAGTGGCCGTGCTGGTGCCGACAACGATTCTTGCCGAGCAACATTTTCGCACGTTTTCGGACCGGCTGGACCGCTTTGGTGTTCGGTGCGCAGCACTTTCACGCTTTCGGCTTCCCAATGAACAGAAGGGCATTCTGCGGGAACTGGCCGAAGGGAAAATCGATGTGCTCATTGGAACTCACCGAATTCTTTCGAAGGACGTGATCTTCAAAGATTTAGGCCTCTTGATTATTGATGAAGAACACCGCTTTGGGGTCCGGGCCAAAGAGGCGTTGCGTGAAATGCGCGCTAATGTCGATACCCTTACGCTTACGGCAACTCCCATTCCGCGCACGCTGAATTTTTCGCTTCTGGGCGCGCGCGATCTTTCGATCATGGAAACGCCGCCGCGGAACCGGCTGCCCATCATGACCGAGGTCCTGACCGGAGAAGACAATAGCTATGTTCTCTCCGAAGCGGTGAAACGGGAACTGGCGAGAGGGGGGCAAATCTATGCGATTAACGATAAAGTCCACGACCTCGATACCTTTGCCGATTCGTTCCGGAGAATTGTACCAGGTGCGCGCGTGGAAATGGTCCACGGAGAGATGCCACCGACCCAAATCGAGCGAACGATGAAAGATTTTATCGAGCGCCGCGTGGATATTCTTGCTGCAACGAAAATCGTGGAGTCCGGCCTCGATGTGCCGAACGCCAACACAATGTTTATCAACCGTGCGCAGAATTTTGGCTTAGCGGAGCTATACCAGCTCCGTGGCCGCGTGGGGCGGTCGAATGAGCAAGCCTATTGTTATCTGCTTGCACCCCCGGTTTCGCGCCTTTCCCAGGATGCGCTCCGGCGTCTGGAGGCCATGGAAGAATTCTCCGACCTTGGCGCCGGGTTCCAACTGGCCATGCGCGATCTCGAAATTCGGGGTGCCGGTAATTTGCTCGGCGCTGAGCAATCTGGATTTATTGCGGAAATAGGATTCGATCTGTATCAGAAGACGGTCGAAGAAGCGGTCGAGGAACTGAAGCGCGAAGAATTCCGGGAGGTTTTTGCAGAGGACCTCGCCCGCGAGAAGCGCTCTGCATTCGGACGTAAACGCTTAACCGGAGAAAGCGAAGTTGCTGTTTCGCTTGGCGTAGCGGCCCTGATTCCCGAGGCATATATCGAAGATGACGCGGAACGCTTTGGATTTTACCAGCGTATGGCCGGCGCTGCAAACGATGAGGCGCTCGAAGAAATCGCCCAGGAAATGCGCGACCGGTTCGGGCCGCTGCCGGAGGAGGTGCATGATCTCATGCACGTTACCAAAGTTCGGGTGCGAGCAAAAGCTCTGGGCGCGCGCCATGTCGTCTTCGAAGAACCGACCCGAACGCTCCGTATTCTCCTGCCGCAGAAGGTAGAGTCCTATTATTATCAACATACATTCCCAAAAATTTTGGACCGGTTCGAGTCGATCGGAAAACAAAATGTTCGGTTAGTAAGCGAACGGAAAGCGCTGAGCCTTGTGGTCCGACTGCGGGCGCGAGAAGATGGGGAAGAGCGAATACGGGAAATCGAGGAGGTCCTGACGAAGCTTACGCCGGAGTTGGAGGAACCGACCGCCGTTCCGCAGGCGGTGGAGGAGCCTGCTTAGTACGCTCCTCGTATTCGAATGGAATATGTTCCCAGTCCATGGCGTTACCACGCTTCATTGCAAGCACATGCTGCCGGACTTCACTCATCCGGAATCGGAATCGCTGGGCATCGTTGGTGAAGAGGAAGGCGGGATCTGTTCCGGGTTCGAAGCCTGATAAAAACAGCGAACCATGATCGAGGTATTCTACGAAAATATCCAAAAGCTTTTTATCATCGCCCGATACCAAAAAGTCGGGCCGTTCGGAAAGAATGTCTAACAATCGGTCGTTCATAGATGGAAATCACTATCCGAAATGCCGTAGAACACGATGCCGAGGCGATTGCGCTCCTCTTAACAGAATTGGGCTATCCGCAGCATTCGGAAACCGTCCGGGCTAAACTTCTCTTGCTTCAGCAGGACTCGACCTTTCGAGTATTCGTTGCCGAAGTGGAGGCTGTGATCGCCGGGGTAATTGCCTTCGACGTACAACCACTGTTTCACCAGGCCAGAAGCATAGGAACGATTATGGCGTTGATCGTTCGCGATTCGTTCCGCAATCGAGGAATCGGCTCTGCCCTCATCCGGCATATTGAGCATGTTGCCACAGAGGCCGGGTGTATTAAAATCGCTGTGGCAAGCGGTGTACACCGCGAGGATGCACATCGCTTTTATCGTTCGCTTGGGTATGAAGAAAATACCAGGCGGTTCGTAAAATCGCTCAGCGCATAATTTCCAATCGGCGCGAGACCACCCTTGTACCATCGCTTAGCCGCACGATATACGTACCCGAAGCAAGCGAGCGGGTATCCAGCGACACGCTTTGATTGGCATCGGAGTGGAACTCTCCAACGATCCGGCCCAGGAGGTCAAGGACCTCGATGGACACGGGCCGCGGCGGGTTCTCGCTATATTGCACCTTGATTTCTTCGCCACTCGTAGCAGGATTTGGAAACATATCCGTGATGGAAAGCCCGTATGAGTTCTCGGAGTGGGTTGCCACTCCATTCAGTACGGTTTTTTCGATGGTGTCGAATGTGGAAGCAGCGGGGGCCTCGTTTTTATCTGGGATAAGCTGTAACTGGACAATGCGCGATGTATCCGGAGTGGTCCAACTGTAAAGAGTATCCGTAATAGTATCGGCGATGGTCACCGGATTGGTATAGCCTCCGATCCCATTTTCCAGATAGTAAACGAGCTTTACTCCGCCGACTGCATTCTTGGTCCACCGTACCATGTAGGTAGAATCGGCATGGAGCACAATATTCACCGGGTAAAGAAACCGAATGGACGGGGCATACGCAATGACGAAGGTTCCCGCTTCGATCGAGACCAGCGAAGGATCCCCGACCGCAACTAATTTAATTTTCCCTTGCGTCGTAAGCGAATCGGGAACGGTCCAGGTAATGGGGCTATACTGGGAATCGAGAGCAAAGCGCCAGGTCGTGCCATTGTCCAGGGAATAATACATGGTAACGCCATGCGGGAGATTCGTGCTGGTATAATAAATCTGCGCAATGCTTCCGGGATTGAGTGTATCCCCGCTGATATAATTTTCATTGAAGGCCAGCGTAGGAGGAGGAGGTTGAAGCGTGTCCAGATCGTCTTTGAGATCGGCCGCGTTGACCACATGGTAATCGGTCGTGCTGGACGATTCCTCGATAAATGCAATAAGCCGCATCTTAGACCAGTCGAATAGTGGGTCGCCTTTGGCATTGGCCAGGCTTTGCGTAAACGAGATCTGCTTCGAAGTACCAGAGGTCGTTCCACCGGTAAAAACAGGAGTGCCCGTGCCGGTGGTAACGTACCAGACAATTGAATTATACGGACCGTACGGTTCGGAACCGGGATTTTTTTGGCACACTCCATTGGCCGTGGACTGGAGCGTTACGCCATCCTGGACCACCGCGAAGAAAATATTGATGTTGTCCGAAATACCCTGCGTCGCTGTAACCGTAACGTCGGCATGAAGCTTATAACTGGTGCCGCTCGCGGTTTTATCGAGTGATGCGTTGGTCAAGCTTATAGTGGCAGGAGGCGTAGTGGACGATTCCTGATCAATTTCGCTTGCCCAGTCCGTTCCCGTTCCACTGGCATGACCGCTGCCGAAGTCCTTCCGGTCCACAGCACCGACGTATAATGTTGCACCGCCGGAAAGTCGCTGATCGACGGACCCGGTGTAAACACTGGCTGGTTGGCACATGGGATCGCAGAAATTACCGACGTGATAATTCAAATAGATAATTTTTGATTTTTCTGAGGACAATACAGATTGTACTGCCGCATCGAAGGTGGGTCGCAAGGCGTCCGGACAAGGATCGCAGGTATTGGTAAACGTTTCAAACAGCACGGGGTGCTGCGCGAAGCTTGCGGAACTTCCGAGACTGAGGGAGAGAAGGAAGAAGGAGGCCGTTAAAAGAATGGTACGTTTCATGGTCAAAAAATGCTGCATGGTAAAGCATGGTACGTCGTTCGAAGCAGCGAGCTCCTAACACCACTTCCTGCAATCCTGTCCCCGAAACTTCGGGGGTATAAACACATGACGCGCCGAGGACCGAAGTTCCCGGCGCGTCCAAAATTTCCAACCAGAAAGAAATGGTTCCAGTCGAGAATCCGGCACTTACTTTGCCTTCTTCTCTTCTTTCTTCATTTCTTTCTTTTCCATTTTCGCACCGCCCATAGCCTTTGCGCCGGTGTCGGGGTTCGTCATAGTCGTCTCCGGAGCGGGGGGGGGCGGGGGTGGGGGTGGCGGCGTGGCCGGCGCAGTCGCTGGCGGAGCCGTGGTCGTGTCTGTGGTCGCATTATCCGACTTCTTCGAGCAGGATGACATGCCACCGATAAATGCTGCTAAAGCACCAAGCACAATGAGTTTACGAAGCCTCATGGCAATTTACCTCTTAGTTTAGTTGATGGAAACACCTTCACACATTGCTGCCGAATCGGGAGTACCGCTTCAACGTGACACCCTGCATGCTGAACCCGTGCGGGCCGGAACGCATGGTGCCACTTCAAAATGTGAATCGTTGTAGATGCCGCCGCCAACCCCGGACGATTGCTCGTTCCGAAAGCCGCAAGCTGGTCCACCTACGATTGTTTATTGTCAAAAAGACTACTACAAAGATACGAAGTTGTGAGCGAAAAAACAATAGTTTTTGAGAAAATCCTCAACCGGGAACCCCAGCCGGCCGGAACAGCGCTGCCTATGGCACACTGTTACACGATGGTGGAGTCCCGATCACGTGCCTCTCGAACTTCGTAAACTTCGGGATACTTGTTTGTTCGCAACCGAACAATCGCCTATCCTGCCAGGATTCGGTCACCCGAACCCCTTTATCTTCCAGCAAAGTTACGAAAATATTTCTGTGCCCCTTTGAAATGTGTCTAAAAGACAAGTTAACGCCTGTCATGAATTTTTGCCATTTCGGAAGTAACCGCATCTATTTCGTCCATCGTATTATAGAAATGCGGGGCGATTCGAATCCCGAGCGGTGGTCGGTAGTCCACAATGAATCGCCGGCGAATGAGTTCGTCGCAAATTTCCTTCGTGGATTTTCCATGGGGTCGGGAAGGATCGATGGTGAGCGCCCCGCCCCGTCGCGCCGGCTCGCGGGGCGAGTTTATCCGAAATCCCAGTTCGTCGCATCGCTCGATGAGCCGGTCTGTCATCGTGAGCGATTTTTTGCGGATAGCCTCGATCCCAATTTTCTTGAACATGCTAAGTGCCGGCCGGGCGGTGTGAAGGCAGGGGACCTGAATACTCGAAGTCAGGAACCGGTGCATGCCGGAAGCAAAGTTTACGTTCGGCATGTGGAACTCGAAGGGTTGCTTATCGGAGAGCCAGCCACGGATGGCGGGAAAGAACTGTTCCTGCAAGTCGCGCCGCACATACAGGAAGGCAGCACCCGGTCCTCCGCAGAGCCATTTGAGGACGCCCGTCGCGAGAATATCCACGTTCAGGGCTGTTACATCGATGGGAACGACTCCAGCCGCCTGATAGGAATCCAACATCACGATGGCTCCCATCTTATGGGCATGGGCGATGATCGGCTTTACGTCCTGAAGTCCCCCGGAGCGAAAATAGACATGGGACAGGGCGACGAGCTTCGTCTGCTCGTCAATGGCTTCGATATAGCGTTCGGTGTCGGTCCAGATGCCGTCACTTTCGATTACCTGCGGAATGGCTCCGTACTTTCGCCAGCCTTGCCACAAGTAGGAGATAGTCGGGAAATGAAGATCAGAATAGACAATCTTGTTTCGCGTTCCGGTAAAGTCCAGGGCGCTGGCGATGAGTGCCGAGCCAATCGTGAGGTTATGGATAAGTGTCACGTCCTGCGGCGCGGCACCAATGAGGTTGGCAACCAGTCCGCTGACTTCGTCCACGAACGGGAACCATTCGTTCCAGGCTTCCACGCCTTCCCGGACCCATAACTCCGTGTACGATTTCAGCTCGTCCTCAACTTCGCGGGGCATCGCGCCCAACGAGTTCGAAATCAGGTAGCAACTGGTTTCGAGAATCGGGAAATGCTTGCGGTATTGTTCGGCTAAGGCATCCGAGTGGAGAGTGGAGAGTGGAGAGTGGAGAGTATTCATTCTTCGTTCTTATTTTTTGTCCTTGACTTAGCCGTCTTAAGTGAAGCGGTCGGCATTCTCTCCAACTCATCGCAATCGTGCAGCAACGATTCGGCCTCGCGGTTGGAAAGCACACTGCCGTCGCGAAAAAGATGCAGCCAGAATTCATTTTCTACCGCCTCTTTTCTGGCAATTCCCAATTTGTGAATAAAATCGGCCCCCGATTCTGCCTGCGTGGATTCATAGACGTTTGCGCCAATCGATGTGCCAGATCGATAGAGTTGCTTTGATAGAAGAAATTCCTTCCGCACGTTTACAAAATGGTTATGAAGCTTCAAAATTCGCAAAGCGAATTTGAATGATTTGTCTTTTAAGATACTCTGTGTCATGGTTTTGCCTTTGTGTGGTGAAATTGGAGTTCTCCACTCTCCACGCTCCGTTCTCTACTTATCCGTGTTGCTACCGTCTGAAGTATTACCGTGGCGCATGCTTCCTTGCTCATGAGCGGCAGCGATTCGCGGTTCCCATCGTTTGTAAAAATCGTAATCTTGTTTGTATCGTATCCAAATCCTGCGCCTTCTTCTGCAATATCGTTCAGCACGATCATGTCGAGCTTCTTCTCCTTCATCTTTCCAAGCGCGTATTGCTCGGATCCTTTGCCCTTTTCGAGCGCAAATCCCACGACGATCTGGCCGGCTCGTTTGAGCCGCCCGATCGCGGCCAAAATATCCGGTGTGCGTTTCAGCCGCAGCGTAGCCCGGCCAAACTGATCGGCAATGTCTCGCTTCTTCAGCTTCTTGTCCGCTTGGGCTTCCGGCATGAAGTCCGCCACGGCGGCGCTCATGATGACGATGTCCACCCGTGGCAACTCTTTTAGCACTGCCTGCTTCATTTCTTCGGCAGTTTCGACAGAAACAACCGTGACTCCCTCCGTTTCAAGGAGGGGGAAGGGGATGGCCGGTCCCAGAACGAGCGTTACCTCGGCTCCCATCTTCTTTGCTTGCCTCGCCAATGCCGCCCCCATTTTGCCGCTGGAACGGTTCCCGATAAACCGCACCGCATCGATGGGCTCGTACGTTGGGCCGCCGGTAATTAAGACGCGCATATTCTGTAGTGGCAGCGTTTCCCTGCCTTCCCGGGGAAGGCGCGGAGACCGCGCCATTACGTCCTGGAACTCTCGAACAATTTCCTTTGGCTCTGGCATCCGTCCCATTCCAGTGAGGCCGCTGGCCAGCGCGCCCACGACCGGCTCGATGACGAGCACGCCGTGCGATTTCAGCCACGCGAGATTCTCCTGGACTGCCGGCTGGAGCCACATGTCCTCGTCCATCGCCGGAGCGAGGACCAATGGAGTTCCCTTCGGCAGCGATGCGGCGGCGAGCAGTACCGCGTTATCGTAGATCCCGGCGCGTAGCATACCAATGGCCGAGGCAGAGCAGGGCGCAATCAGCATCGCATCCGCGCTCCGGGCGAGGTGCACATGCCAGGTTTGTTCTTTGTGTGGAGCAGGCGTCCCCGCCTGCTGTCGCACAGCCGTCCCCGGCTGTGCAAATATGCTGGCGATGACCGCTTCTCCGGTCGCCTCCGCCATTTCCGCGCGTGTGACGAATTGCTCCGCGCTTTCCGTCAGTACGCAGTAAACCGAAGCACCCAGCCCGTTTAACTCCCGCGCAATCGCTGGCGATTTGATCGCCGCAATCGAGCCGGTCACGCCGAGTATGATCCGCTTATGTTTGAGTGAGTCCATTCGAATCCACCCTATAACGCTCGATTCCTTAGTTTTCTCGCGAGTTACGTTTAATTTTCAATTTTTTCCAAAATCTTTCCCCGACCCGCAAAGCGATGGTTTCCTCGTAAGATTTTTTATCTCAATTGCGTTTTGTTTTAATAAAGGCACCTGTTTTTTTTAGAAAATAGTTGGCAGAGTAATGTGTGTCCTTTTAATATTCATTTTCGACCTTCTTTATGAAAACACCTCTTCCCATTCTTCATTCTTAACTCTAAATTCTTAAGTGACATGGTGCCCATCATAGACCCTCCAATATAAGGTTCTACACGGAAGTTTGTGGTAAAAGATTAAGATTCCCAAAGAAGAAGAGGATGGCGGTCCTAATGTTACGAGCCCTTCGAAAGCCTTTGGCGATGCGA
>JAKAIL010000168.1 GCA_021825235.1 Bacteroidota bacterium
CCGTAATGCGTAACGCGTAACGCGTAACGCGTAACGCGAATGGCGAGGCCGGTAACTGAGAATACGGAATGAGTGTTCTCAGAAACTGAGATGCCAAAGGATTTTGGGGCAACAGGCTTTAGAGAGAATTGATGGCTCCGTGATCCGCGCCGCACCACCCCCTTACGCATCACGCATGACGGATTACGCATCACGGGTTACGCATCACGGGTTACGGATTACGCGTTACGAATGATATGAACATCGGAATTACTTGTTATCCTACGTATGGCGGCTCGGGCGTCGTGGCCACCGAGCTTGGTAAGTCGCTGGCCGAGCGGGGCTATCATGTGCATTTTATCACCTATGCGCTGCCGATGCGGCTCACGGGTGCCGGACATGAGGATGCGGGTTATCTCGACAATATCTTTTATCATGAGGTAGAAATGTCCACGTATCCGCTCTTTGAATTCCCCCTATATTCCATGGCGCTTACGAGCGCGATGGTGGAAGTGGCGCGGTTCGAAAAGCTGGATTTAATCCACGCGCATTATGCCATCCCTCACGCTACGGCGGCCGTGCTGGCAAAGCAAATTCTGAAGAACGATATTAAGATCGTTACCACCCTGCACGGGACTGATATTACGCTCGTCGGGCTCGAACCGAGTTTCGAGCCACTGATGAAATTCTCGATCGAATCCTCCGATGCAGTTACCGCGGTTTCCCGGTTTCTGCGAGATGAGACGGTGAATAACTACGATGTCGAAAAGGAGATCGAAGTCATTCCGAATTTTGTCGATACTGAAACGTTTCGGCCCATCGACTCGCGGAATCGGCGGCGGCTGTTGGCTCCGAACGGGGAAAAACTTCTGGTTCACACCTCCAATTTCCGCGAAGTAAAGCGAGTGAAGGACGCCATTCGCGCGCTGAAAGTTATGTTAGATCATGGCGTTAAAGCCAAACTACTCCTTATTGGTGATGGCCCGGACCGCGGAGAGTGCCAGGCATTGGCGAGGGAACTTGGCATTTGGCAGCAGACGCGCTTTTTGGGGAAGCAGACGGAATTGGCTTCGCTCCTTAGTTCGAGTGACGTGTTCGTTATCCCTTCCGGCAATGAGAGCTTCGGCCTTTCGGCGTTGGAGGCGATGGCATGTGGCGTGCCCGTCGTCTCCAGCGATGTTGGTGGGCTTCCGGAACTTAATATCGATGGGGAGACCGGCTTTGTGGTGCCGGTTGGAGATGTGGATGCACTTGCCGATCGCATGATGAACCTCCTTGGCGACCGGCAACTTCATGCGCGTATGGCTAAAGCGGCCTATCGCCGCGCAACGGAGGAATTTACCAAGGAACGCATTGTGCCGATGTACGAAGCCATTTATGAGCGGGTGCTCAACAACGAACCCGCCGTGACGAAGGAGGATGATCGCTCATCCATGGTGGAAGCTACCTAACAACGATGACCGACCTCTCTTCTTCACCCTTATCGAATGGCCAAGAGCGAGTTCCCGCGCTGGCAGTCCGGAATCTCCGTAAGAAATACGGCGAAACTATTGCGGTAGACGGCATTTCGTTCGAGGTACACCAAAATGAGATCGTCGGCCTCCTTGGCCCTAATGGGGCCGGAAAGACGACAACGATCAACATGATCTTAGGGGTGCTCGAACCGACGGAGGGAATGATTGCGATCAATGGGATCGATTTGGCGCGGTACCGTTCCCGCGCGCTCGAACACACGAATTTCGCCGCCGTGTATGCGCCGTTGCCAGGGAACCTTACGGTGACGGAAAACCTTCGAATCTTCGGCCTACTCTACGATGTGCCGAACCTTTCCCGGCGCATTGACGAAATGATCGAGACGTTCGACCTGAAGCAGTTCCGCAATACCAAATGCGGGGTGCTTTCCTCTGGCGAGCAAACGCGAGCAAATCTTGCCAAGGCATTGCTGAATGCACCGGCATTGCTCCTCCTGGATGAACCCACGGCTTCACTCGATCCCTCGGCGGCACGATACATTCGCGAGACGATCCTGGAGTATGTCCATAAAGCGGCAGTCGGCGTGCTTTGGACTTCCCATAACATGTATGAGGTGACCGATGTGTGCAGCCGAGCGTTGTTCTTTTCGAAGGGAAGAATTTTGCTCGAAGGCGATCCAAAGCTGCTTCCAGGCTTGCATGGAAAAGCAACGCTTGAAGACTTGTTCGTAACCGTAGCAAGGGAACCGTTAACATTGGAGGCACCGGCAGCATGAATTTCCACAGGTCACTTGCCATCGTTCTGCGCATTTTTTATCTCATGCGCGGCAGCTTTACGCGCATCTTTCCGCTGTTTGCGTGGGCCGCGATCGATATTATCCTTTGGGGATTTATCACGCGCTATCTCGATCAGGTCCAGCACACCTTCAATTTTGTCTCGACGCTGTTGGGCGCGGTCCTGCTCTGGGATTTTTTTACCCGCGCGATGTTCGGAATTTCCACCTCCTTTTTCGAAGACGTATGGTCCCGGAATTTCCTGAACATGTTTGCAACGCCACTGAAGATTTCGGAATATTTGGGTGGATTGGTGGCTGCAAGCATGATGACCAGTTTCTTTGGACTGGCAGTAATGCTCCTGCTCGCGGCGCTCGTGTTTGGACTTTGGATTTTCGCGTATGGTGTGTGGATCGTGGTGATCGTGCTGGGTCTGTTCTTGTTCGGAATCGCTTTCGGCATTTTCGCGATTGGCAGTGTGCTCCGGTTAGGACCGGCGGCGGAGTGGTTTATCTGGCCGATGCCCGCGGTGCTGGCACCGATTGCGGCGGTATTTTATCCCGTGTCCGTTCTGCCGATTTGGCTTCAACCCATTGCGCGGATCATTCCAGCCTCCTGGCTTTTCGAATCGCTCCGTTCCGTTATCGCTGGCCACGGAGTTCCCCTGGACCAATTGGGAATTGGCTGTGCGCTGGCGGCCGTGTACGTTGTGCTTGCTTCCTGGTTTTTCCGGTCCATGTATCTACATGCCGTTCGCACTGGCCTCGTAGCACGGTATAGTGCCGAAACGGTTACATAATGTGTGATGGTTAATCGTCTTCTTTGTAATTTGTAATTCGTCATTCGTCATTCGTAATTGGCAATTGGCAATTGAACTTGGCAAGCCCGCCGATTATGGGCAGTTTATTTTGGAGCGCCGTTATCGTATGGCGATGGCGTATGCGCGCCCCGCCTTCGAGCACGGCGGATTCTATCTCGACGTTGGCTGCGGCAACGGTGCGCAGACCGTGCTTTTCACCCGCCACTTCGACCGATGGATGGCCATCGATGTCGAAGAAAACCGGCTCGAAGAATTTCGACATGTAATTGAGCAAGGCATGCCGGATATTCATGATGGCTCGATCCGTCGCTATGATGGCGAGCGCATTCCGCTCGATAATAATAGCGCAGATGTGCTGACCTGCATCGAAGTCATCGAGCATACGCGGAGCGACACGCAGACGATAGGCGAGTTATTTCGCGTTCTGAAGGCTGGCGGTACAGCCATTATTACCGTTCCAAACAAGTGGTGGATTTTCGAGACGCATGGCGCGAATCTGCCGCTGTTGCCCTGGAACCGGGTGCCGCTGTTTTCCTGGCTTCCAAAACGCATCCATTCGAAATATGCCAAAGCCCGTATTTACCGGAAATCGCAGATCGAAACGCTCCTCCGGGATACGGGATTTCAAATTCAGAAAAGCTTTTATCTTACAGCGCCGATGGATATGCTGCGTCCTGAAGGACTGCAACGCGCAGTCCGTGCGTCATTTTTTCGGAACGATGAAACGCGGATTCCCTTTCTCTCTACCTCGGTAATGATCGTCGCCACGAAGCCAGGACATCAGCAATGATGACTATAGAATGGATAACTAAATCAGAGATTTTCTCTTCGGCACGGACGGTGAAGCCGTTCCCTTTATTTCATCATTCATAATTCATAATTGCCCGATGTCGGAAGCAGCCACACAACATGCTCGCGTGCGAGAACTGGAACGAGTGCCGCAAGTTTCGGCAAACGAACGGTATTACTTTGGCTATCAGTATGGGCTTGGCGCGGATTTCCTCGTTCCGTATTTGCTCCGCAAGGGCGTTGATTTTCGGGGCAAAAATATTTGCGAGATCGGCTGTGGCGAAGGCGGAGTGCTGGCCGCCTTGGCCGACCAGGGTGCGGAGTATGCATTGGGCATCGATATTCGCCAGGAAGCCTTGGACCGCGCCGAGATTATTTTCCCGGCACTCGGCATCCATTCCGAATTTAAGATTCACGATATAACCAATCAGGAAACGCCAGCCGAATGGCGCCAGCAGTTTGATTTTGTTACGCTCCGGGATGTCATGGAGCATCTGGACGAGCCTGAGCGCAGCCTGCGGCATGTCATGGAGTTTCTTCGCCCCGGAGGATTTCTGTATATTGTCTTCCCGCCGTATTATTCTCCGTTTGGCGGGCACCAGCACCTGCTCCAGAATACCTGGGGAAAACTTCCCTTCATTCAGTTCCTCCCCGATCCGCTATTTCAACCGCTGATTAAGTCTGGCCGGTTGGGAGATATCGAAGAAGTCAACCGGTTGCGGAAAATTCGGCTGACGATTGAAAAATTCGAGCGAGCAGTAAAAACCGTCGGACTCGAAATCGTGGACCAGGAACTGTATTTTCTTCGCCCGGTCTTCAAACTAAAGTTTGGGCTTCCGGCTATTCGCGTCAATGTGCTCAAACATATTCCCGGCTTGCGCGAGGTCGCGGCGCTCGAAGCTTCGTACTTGCTCCGAAAGCCATAGGTTCGGCGTGCCTTCTTGCAAGAGCGAAATCGTTGTGCGGCGATACTGATTAACTTGCCGCACTTCCGCGCCGTAATCATTTGCCGCGCGCGGCAAAATGGCAAGGTTCCAGGCAAGAACAATCAACAAGGTGGCATTGAAGACTGCCATTGCCGGAGCACTCAGATGTGGATCTTCTTCATCTTCGTGGATACTCAGCTTCATTTCGACACGCGATTGCTCTGTTACAAAATGTGGCTGCTCGCGCGCGCGCAAGGGAAGATCGGTATGTCGAAGTCCGGCAAGCAATAAAAGCCAGGTAAAGAAGATGAGTAACACACACTCGATGATTGGTTTGATCGGGGAGGCAATGCTGGGTTCGAAAACCAGAAGGTAGGCACAGCCTGCAGTAACAAGGGCGATTGCCAGTCCCACAATCATTTGCTTGGGGCTTATATTTCGGAACAGTTCCACGCGGGCCAATGTGCGAAGCGATAACAGTCCTGCCAGCGCATAGAGCGGAATTAGGAAATGGACAAGCCGTGTATATTCCCCGAAGGTATCGCTTTGGCCCAAAATAAGGGTCCGAAAATAAGGAAACGCGAGTAACAGAAGAACGAGCACCGAGAATAATCGATCGGCAAGGTCTCGTTCGATTAATGGATTTTTCCAACGCGCCCAGAGTGCCCAGAGAATCGTAAAGGCCCAAACCGGATTTTCGGCGAAGTACACATCCCGCGTTACGGCCCAGATTCCTCCGAGGCTGAAGAATAATTGCGAAAGGATTCCGGAAAGATGTCCGTGCCATGCAAGTAGTACTACAGACTTTTCTCCGAGCGCACTGCGAAACGTTGCTGGTACCAGCGAACCTCCGACCGCGATATTCGTGGTTGCCACTGGCGCCAGAATCAGTACGAAGCCTGAGAGCATGAGGAATGCTTTCCAGATGGGCCGGTCCTCATGGGAACGCGCCTGCCACAAAGCAAGCAGGAGCAGGAGTATGGTAATCTCTGGACGTGTGAGTGCGCCGAGCGCGAATATTGCGCCAGTAACAAACACCTGAAACGTTCTGCTGATCTTGTTCGGCGGACCGAAATGCCACCACAAGCCGCCCACTACCAGCGCCGTGGATAGTGTCGATTCCAGGCCCGAAAGTTCGGCCCAGGCAAGTGCCGAGGAAGTAATAATGAGCACACCGCCGAGCAGGGCTGAGGCAAAATCTAACTTTACCGTTCGCAGTAGTCGGAAGGCATAATAGCCTGTGAGAAACAGGAAGATGGAGCCAAGCAGCTTGGCCGCTAAAAGAGGGTCAGCGAAGATATTAACTGCCAGCGATAGCACAACAATCCAGAACGGCGAAGTGGGCCGAGCGCCGGGCATGTTCGGTGTGTATTCGAACTCGAGATGGTGGAAGAAATTTCGAGCATAAACCATGCGCACCCAGGATTCACCCGCGGGGAAGCCAAGTGCCTTGGCAATCACAAGCTCATGGAGCAGAAAGAACACCGCAACGGCTACGGAAAGCAGGACGAAAAGCGTGGAGGGCGAAACACGCCGCCACCACGGTCCCTCCGGCCACGGCGCCGAAGCAAGGACCGAGATCGGATTGCCCATCCCAAGCGAAGGCACGGCGGCCGCTTCTGTGGCGAAGGGCCGCGCCGCGCCCAGCGGCTCGATTACCGCCCCACCGGAATGCTTGAGTTTTCCCGGAATCGCTTTGCCTGCCATCTCCTGCATCCTAACGGTGCAAGGTAAGATGTTGTTCGGTTGTAACCTTTACCGCATTCCCGTGTTTTCTAAGTATGGTGCGCTGGTGGTCCGTTATCGTGTGCCTGCTCCTCTCGCTCGTAGCTGGCGAGCTTTCCGTTGCTCGCTCACAGGATTGGCATACGGTATCCACTCCTACGGGCGGCGATCTTTACTCGACTCCGTATTATCTCAATCCCAATGTGGGATTTACCTTTATTGCTGGTATAGCGGAAATTCAAAATGGGTATCTAACCGTCATTGCCGGGCAAACGAACATGGCTCGGACTACCGATGGCGGTATCTCCTGGACCACCATCGACTTTTTCGATAGCATCGGTGTCTCCGTTACACAACTCTGTTTCGTAAGCCTTACCCATGGCTATGCTTCGACTGTATCGGTGTTTCCCCCGGCCACTTCTGGCCCGAGTGGAATCTATGAAACGACCGATCAGGGAGATACCTGGAAAAAGATTTCCGTCGCCAGCGCGTGGTTTAGCGGTGTTTATGCGATTCAAGATCAGGTGTTCGCGGCAGAGTTAGAGGCCGATGGACAAAACGTTATTGGCTCGAATTATCGAGGAAGCGAAATTATTTCTACGAGTGACGATGGGCTTACATGGGATTCGCTCCGGCAGGCGGGCCAACTTCCGTTCCGTTCGAGTTCCGGGTTGGGATTTCAATGGATCTATGGCAACCGCGATAGTCTGGTGGCCACGGTCTATCTGGATTCGGAGAATAATTCCTACCTCGTCTATTCCAACGATTTGGGAACGACCTGGAACTCGACATTGCTCGATCCACACTACGATTGGGATATGGTTGCGCTGTACCTTATTCCGCATTCGTGTCGTATGATCCGGGAGTTCCTGGACCGACGAGATGTCACCGGGTCAGGCGATACTTATAGTTTTCTTGAGTCCGATCCTCCCTACGCCAGTTGGATTCCATCGCTTATGCACCTGGAAACGGGCGCGTGGATCGCCGGAAATGCCTGTGCGCTTTATGTAAGCTATGCCGGGCAGGACCTGAGCCTCGGCCCTCTTCAACGCTCCACCGATGAGGGGGTCTCGTGGAATTCTGTAGGGTTTGACCATACTTCTGGTTCTACGCCCAATATGAATGAAATTGACGACATGGACTGGCAAAATATGTCCATCGTTGGGTACGGCGCGATCGTGTATGCAGTCGGAACCAATGCTACGGGCGTATGGGAGACAACGGATGGCGGCGATGGTGCTTTGAGCGAAGCTGCGCTTGCTCCGCAAATAACATTCGAGCGGGCACCGTTCTTTTCCGGGAATGATACGTTGTTTTCGTACCTCTGCAGTCCTTCAACAATCTACATTTCCTATCAAAACCTCCAGTGCGCGATTACGAAATTGTCCTCGTTTTCCGTGACGGGCCTTGCTGCAACGGACTACACAGCTACGACCACAAATCATAACGATTGTCTTTCCTTGCCCGATTCGATTGCACTGTCACTGTATCCAACTTCACCGGGCATTCGAACGGTAACCATTACCGCGCACTTTACAGATGATGAATTCAAAACAAAGGATACCTCGCTCCGCTTTGTTCTGGAGGTACATCCCGGCAGCACGATTCCCATACGCGTGTTTTTCCAACCGGCGACCATTACGGCGAAGGCCGGCGATACGGTTTCGATTCCCGTCTATCTTTCCGGGCAAACCGCGTTGGGCGCAACTTCCATCGATCTTCCGTTTCAACTCGATTCGAATGCGCTGGAACCAATCGGGTTCGAGCCACACATACCGGGATTAATGTTGGATTCTTCCTCGCTGGAAAACGATACCGATGCGGTGCATTTACATGCCGATGATTTGGCGATTAACGGCAACACATTGCTCGGTACCTTACGGTGCATTGCCTACGTAAGCGATTCGCTTTCGACTTCCATTTCGCTTGCCTCCATGGGACTCAGTGCTTCCAAAGCGGGGTGCATCTCACTTTCTCTTACAACCGACACCGTCCACGTCCAAATTGCCGGCTGCGGTGTCCCAACCCTTAGCGGGTTTATGCGTACCGGCAAAGTTCCAATCGCGATTCGAAGCATTCTGCCCGATCCTGCCGGTGAACAGGTGCGAATTGTTTTCGACAATCCACTGCAACGTGCGGTTACGTATCAGGTTGTGGACGCGTTGGGAACGCTTCGGGCGGAGGGCGAAACAGCGGCTGCGGCTCTCACACTCGATGTGAGTGCGTTGCCAGGCGGAATGTATTTCGTTCGTGCGACGGATAGGATTTCTGGGACTTCTGCGGTAGCGAAATTCTTTGTACAGCGATAGGGGGAGATCGAGGGAATGACCTGTCCCGCCAAAGTGTATTAAGTCCCCGTGCCAGAAAAGAAATACGTTCTCTTCGTTACCTATTATTTCCCGCCGGCCGGAGGGCCGGGCGTGCAGCGCGTGCTGAAATTTCTGAAGTATTTGCGCGATTTTGGGTGGACCCCTATTGCGCTCGTACCGCAGGACCCGGAATACCAGGCACGGGATGAATCGCTCGAACAGGAATTACCGAGCGATCTTATCATTCGCCGCGCGCCGATCTTCGAGCTCGGGCGCCCCGTGAGGGAGACCACCTGCATGCCCTTCGCACGCGCGGCCTCGGCCGCTTTCAGGACGTTGGCGCTGGTGCCGCTCGTGCTGATCGCCAGCAGCGCGT
>JAKAIL010000169.1 GCA_021825235.1 Bacteroidota bacterium
TATCCGGCTTGCCGGCGGGAACGTATTTCGTGCGGGTGAGCAACCAAAGCGGCTCTCAGGTGTTGAAGGTACTAAAAGGAGGAGAGTAGGTCGAGCATTCGCGCTCGACCTCGTTGCTATGACCAGAACCACGCAGTCACCCCGCCGAGTCGAGCGAGGACGCTCGACCTGCGCGCTCGAAGATGGCGCGCTCCCCGCTGGAACATATTCCTACCAGCTCGATGCTCATTCGTGGCCTGCTGGGATTTATTTTGTCCGACTTCAGGCGGGAGATCAGATTATCACCAAACGAATTATTAAATTACAATGAAAGCATTATTTTTTGCTATTCTTACAACGGGAATCTTCTTGGTAATGCCTGGGGCCGCACGGTCCCAGGCAGATACAATACCCATCGCATTGCAGGGGAAAATTGTTTCCTCACTTCCATTCATGGAGAATGGAATTTCACAATTTGAATACTTTCATTCGGACGAGGCTTATCCGAAAGGTTTAATACTTGCTTCGTCCAGTCAATACTATTATCAGGGCCCTTGGGGTGGAGGCTATCTATTTTTCAGCACAGACGGTGGTAAATCGTTTTTTAGTTATGACTCTTCTGAAAATGACGCAAAATACCTAATAGCGCATACGGAACGTGCATTATATCGCTTCATTCCTGTTGACTCCCCTGTCTATAATCTTGGCAAATTTCAGGTATCTTATGACCTCGGCAGGCATTGGTCAACTCCCGATTCTTCCGTCTTTGGTTTATCGCTCGTAGCAATGGGAATAGATCCCAATGGAGATAGAGTAGTGCTGCCTTTTGAGACTGCGAACGGGGATACTATTTTTTCATTTATAAATTATGCCAATTCGCCAAAGACCAACATTTATGTTGATCCTCCATTGATAAATGAAAGTGGTATTTCACCAACAGATGTGAATTCCTGGGCAGATTCGCTACATGGTGCCTTACACTTTCAGCACCTCAGTTCGGCAGGTGCAGATATTTACAGGTTCATTTTGACCTCTGACGGCGGCAAAACATGGCATAACGGCGTATCCTATTCAGGCCCCAACGCGGCATTGTTACAGCAGATTACGAGGCTCGACTATCCATTCCCTGGTCTTCTCATAGCCTATTCATTTTATTCTGGAGAATTTCCCATTCTCGTTAGTCGCGACAATGGGATGACATGGGTCGAAGACGATACCCTACCACTATTTATTCATTACATAACCCCGGCGCGGTGGATAGGCGAGAGCAATAGCAATATTCCATATAGAGACAACTTCTATCTCACTCTCGATAGCGGCCGAACTTGGAAACCTCTTAATGTGCCAACCGGATTTTCTACTATTATCAGCTTTTCTGATTCATTGAATGGATTGGCCTGTGATGGCGCTGACATCACCGCAAGAACAACCGATGGCGGTGTCACATGGCAGCCGATTGATTCTTCGACTTATATGCTAGGTCGGATCACTCCGGCGCTAGGAATAGACAGTGAGTATTATGCCTTTGGCTTGGCGTACAAAATAGTTTTTTTCTCTGCGGATCGTGGATTAACATGGCAAATTGCAGACTCCAATGCTGTTGGCTATGCATTCGCCGGTCTTGATTCGGATTATTGGATTGGTGGTACGGGTTTCGTCACGCTCAAACAGCTTTATGGCGGAAAGAGCATTACGCTTTTTCTAACGGACCGGGATAGCACTCGGATTACTCCAATTGACGATCACTTCGTCTGGGTGTCGAATGGGAATGAATTGTATGCTGTCTCGTATAACGGGCTGAATGTCTCCTGGCTGCACGCTGCCGTTGCCGATAACATTCCCGGATACGATTCGAGCAATAGTTACACTTTTTTCCCGATCACTCGATCTGTTGCGTATGCTCGAACGCCCGATACCCTCTACGTCACAACCGACGGTGGTTCAACGTGGTCGCTTGCGGCTTCGATGCCCGACCGCGCGCTGGACCCGGAACATTGGTTCCAATTCACGGCGGATACCTCCCAGCTTCGATACACCGTTGATGGTGGCCGAAGTTTCCGAATGATTGTCGTTCCAGGGAATGCCCATGCCCTCTTTCCCATTGATTCCCAATTGTGGTACGCGAATGGCTTTTATACAACGGATGCTGGCAGTAGTTGGAATCGCATTCCCGGATGGAACAACAAGCTTGGACTCTATCCGGTAGATCGAACGACTGCGTTTGGTCAGCCCTTCGCCAACAATCTGTCCGCCGTACAAGTCTTGTGGCGACTTGACCTTCCATCCTCTTCCTCTGGCTCTCAGGGAATCGTAGAATCGCCCAAGGCGGTAAGTTCGGATTGTTCGGTCTATCCCAATCCCACCACGGGCGTGGTAACGATTCGGGTTCCCGCCTCCGTGGGAATGACAGCGGGCGCGGTGACGGTAACGAATTTATTGGGAGAGACGGTGCTCACTGCTAACCCGAACGCCTCCACCCCCCAGCCCCCTCCTACTCCGCTTCGCTCCGCAGGAGGGGGAGTAACGCTCGATCTCTCCGGGCTTCCGGCGGGAACGTATTTTGTGCGGTTTCCGTCGTCCAAGGACGGCCAACCCACGGTGGTGGTGCGGAAGATACTAAAGGAGTAACCCTCACCCTACCCCTCTCCCCGAGGGAGAGGGAAACTATAGGAACCCCTCTCCCCACGGGAGAGGGAATCGTTAATATCCCGGGAACTCCTCGAAGCGAATGCTGTCTTCGTCGGCGCCGTTGGCTTTTAGCATGTCGCGCATGGCGGTAACGAATCCGGGCGGGCCGGCAAGATAATAAATCGGGCTTTTCATGGTCGGCGCTTTTTGTGCGATCATGTTCCAATCAATAATTCCCCGTTCTCCGGACCATTGCGCGGATGGTTCCAGGTCCGTCATGGTCGGAATGTAATGCACGTTCGGGTTTTGCTTTTCGAATTCTTGCAGGGTATTCAGGAATGGTGAATCCTCAGGAAGATGGTTCGAGTGGAACAGATATATCTCGTGCGGTAACTTATGATGGATGGCATATTTCGTCATGCTCATAAACGGTGTAATACCGATTCCACCGGCAAGGAAGACCGCGGGCTTCGATGGGTTCCGGTGCAGAATGAAGGAGCCGTAGGGTCCATCCCAGGCGAGTTCCATATCGGGCTTCGCATTTTTTAGCGCGCGTTTGAACGCGGTGTCCCGCATCCGCGTGGCAAACATAAGATAGGGTTCGTGCGGGGCGCTCACGAGCGAGAAGGTGCGGACGGGCCCTTCGGCGTCCATCTCCGGCGGATTAATGAGTGTCAGGTCAATAGTCTGGCCCGGCTCGTAATTAAAGCCATCCGGTTTCGACAAATGAAAGGCCCGCGTACCGCGAGCAACGTCTTCGCTGCTAAGAATTTTCAAGGTTTTGTTGGGCATGAACCTGGATTACGCTGATTAGATGGATTCACTGGATTATTGTGCCTTGAGTAGGCTTTTCACGACCCTCATTTCAACAACGTCCCGAGCGATTAGATTTTTCTGGAGCTTGAAAATTTAATGTTTGCAAAAACCGTTGGCTTCCCGGCGCTGTTTTAATTTTCCAATAGTAATCCTGTAAATCTATCCAAACCGCGGCGGATGACCGATCATCCGCATACTCCAGTTCCGATTCTGATGGCAACCACCCTCACTAAATCGCCGCTTATTGCGGAGCAACTCATCCGCGATGTGCCGGATTTCCCGCGTCCGGGAATTATGTTCAAGGACATCACACCCGTCCTTGCGGACGCCCGCGCGATGCGGGAAATCATCGGCAAATTTATCGAATTTGCAGCCCCGAAACGTCCCGATGCTATTGTGGGAATCGAGTCTCGCGGGTTCGTTTTTGGCATGCCGCTGGCGCTCGAAATGGACCTGCCCTTCATACCGGTACGCAAAATGGGCAAACTGCCCTATCGCACCATCCACGAAGAATACCAGCTCGAATACGGCACGAATACGGTTGAGATGCACGAGGACGCTATCGCAGAAGGCGACCGCGTCATTATCGTCGATGATTTGCTGGCCACGGGTGGCACGGCGGCTGCGGCTAAACGGCTCGTCAATCGGTTGGGTGGAACGGTGGAAGGCTACACCTTCCTCATCGAGCTTGGATTCCTACACGGCCGGCTAGCGCTCGCGGACGAGGAGGTGCTGGCACTTATTGTGGCCGAATAGCACTTTGTATTAAACTTCCGGAGCGCCTTTTGCATCCGAATCGTCAACATTCAATCTAATACCATGAAAAACCTCCAAATTGCCACATTATTCACGTTTGCCGTTATTGCTATCGCGGGGTGTAAAACATCGACGTCACCTACCGGAACGACTCAAACACCGGGCACCATGCAGGCTACGGTCGCTGGCAAGGCATGGCCCTCGCTTTATGTGCTTGGCGTTTCGGGTGCTGCGCGTGCGCACATTACGAACGGTGTATTGGAGGTGCTTGGAGTCTCTGCGGTAGATAATTCGACAATTGCACTGGACGTTGTGAATCCCGCGGTAAGGACCGATTCGCTTGGAGCCACGGGCGATGAAGGCTTTTATTCGAAGATCCTCGGGGCAACCGATACGACGGTCTATGCCTCCATTCCAAACTCCGTTTTCAGCCCCTATTCGGGTTCGGTGATGATTACGCAATACGATACTACTGCCAAGCAAGTCTCCGGTACATTCCATTTCGTCGCGCGCCTGCCAACCAATCTTGCCGATACCGTAAGCGTAACGAACGGCTCGTTCTATCAGATTGGCTGGTAAACGCCGACTTATTTCTTTTCAAAGTCCAGCGACGCCGAGTTGATGCAATAGCGCAGCCCGGTCGGCTCCGGGCCGTCTTCGAAGACGTGGCCTAAGTGCGCGCCGCAGTTGGCGCAAGTAACTTCGGTGCGCACCATGCCGTGGGAGCGGTCGGTGTGCTCTTCGATTTGGGCATTCGCTTCCGGCGCGTAAAAGCTGGGCCAGCCACAGCCGGCATCGAACTTTGTTTCGCTCTCGAAAAGCGGCGCGCCACAGCACCCACATTTATAGACGCCTTTATCCCAGAAGGCTTCGTACTTGCCGGTAAAGGGACGTTCCGTGCCTTTTTCGCGCATTACGCGGTATTGCTCCGGCGTTAGCTCCTGTTTCCACTGTTCTTCGGATTTCTTCACCTGGATTACGCTGATTTAGCTGATTACGCTGAGTAATTTAGTAACATTATGTACGCGAATTGCTCAGGGGAGATTCCGCACCCGTGAGCATGCAACTTCAACGGAATCAGCAAAATCAGCATAATCCCGGTTCTGAATTATTTCTCATGTGTCAATTTCAGGGATTTGGAGTTCAATTTAAGGAGCCTTATCTGTCTGAACAGGTAACGAATAGTAACGACTACATTAGATTAGAACCAACTCAGGAATGCAAACACCAGACACCCCAGAAGTTTTTTCTTTGGAATCGGCGGTCGGCCGCCGCGAATTTTTGAAACGCACCGGGCTTGTGCTCGGCGCAGCTTCCCTTTCCGGAATGCTCAGTGAAATCCTGGCAAGCTGCTCGAACCTGACGGGTCCGAGTATTCAGCATGGCTCAACCACCGTCAACGTTGCCGGGCTTACTTCGAATGGACAATTTATCGTCGATAGCAATGTGCAGCCGGACGGCACCCCGATCCTTCTTATCCGTCAAAACGCGAGTTCCTATACGGCCCTCTCGATGCTGTGCACGCACCAGGGCTGCCAGGTTCAACCACCGAGTGGTGGCTATATTATTTGCACGTGCCATGGCTCTGCGTATGATATGAACGGGAACGTAGTCCGTGGGCCTGCACCTACCCCGCTTGCAAAATATAGCACCAGCTATAATGCTTCGGCACATACCGTAACCATCAACTACTGACGCTATCGTTCGCCAATGCCGGCAGCGATGTTATGCTCTTCCTTGTGGATGTTCACGAGCTGTCCGGCATAGGTCGGACTGAAGTAGTGCGTGCGGGTTCCATCTCGGCGCGCAACAAAATACAAATAATTCGTTTGGGCCGGATACACTGCCGCATAAATCGTTGCGTAGCTGGGGTTATCGATCGGTCCCGGTGGTAAGCCGGGAATGAGATAGGTGTTATACGGGCTCGGCTTCTCAATATCCCGGGGAGTAATCGGGCGGTCGAGTTGCAGCCCATATTGAACGGTAGGGTCCGCCTGCAACCTCATCCCGATCCGGTAACGATTTTCATAGACGCCGGCAATGAGGTACTTCTCCGAATCGTTCTTGGTCTCCCCTTCCACAATGGAGGCGAATGTAAGGACTTGGTAGGGCGATAAACCGCGGTCCTGCGCTGCATCGAGGAGCGAGTCCGGGACCATCTGGTGGAATTTCGTAATAAGCGCTTCCACCAGCGTGCGACCTGTGAGTGGATAAATCCACTTATAATCCGTTGGATACAGAAACCCCTCGGCGCTCTGGGCTTGCGGGGGTAATCCGAGCCAATGTAAGAATGCGGTATCGGTCGCCGCTTGCAGGAAATCGTATTTGTTTACTCCGAGATCCGCGTCTGCAGCTTCGGCTATGTCCTTTAAACGAAAGCCTTCTGGAATCGATAGCTGGAATACGATCTGATATTTCGTTCCAACAATATCCTCGATCAATTGAAAGTTTCGGAGACCGCGATGGACTTCAAACGTTCCGGGATGAATTCGATGTCCGGCTCGGATCAACTTCGCCGCAGCCCGGAACGTTATTTCACTACGGATAAAACCATAGTGTTTCAGGGAATCGGCAAGTTGGGCCATGCTTGCATTGGGAGGAACGACAAGCATTGCTTCTCGTGTCAGCGATGGGTTACTCTGGCTTTGATCCGGATTGCGCAGAAAAAAAAGCACATAGAGCGCACACAGGAGGACCATAGCCAGCATGGCCGTCCACCAGAAAAATCGGTGGTGCGCGTGTCTCAGTGAATGCCAGAATGTAATCATACTCAACCCATGCTACCGTTCAAGGAGCGCGCCTCTGGAACATTTTTGCAGCTAACAATTGGATGAGTAATGGAACAGAAATGAGCGTACGGCCACGCACAAATGAAAGAGGACGCCGTTCGGCGTCCTCTTTCTTCGCATGACGAATCATGCGCGTGACTTCACTTCGATTCTTCAGAGAACTACGTTCTACCGAAAAAATATTTGCTTTACAAGCCCTGAATCGCAATCGCGGCGCGGATGCGAAGAAAACTCTTCGATCGGGGCGGCGGTATATGGATTCCTTTTTTCAAATTGAGTCCCGAAGGACCGTCGTGAGTTCATATGCCGGAAATCACTTCGAATCGTATGCCAAAGCAGCATTTTCCTGTAAGCGTTATTACTTTGCGGAAAATCAGTGTCAGGGGGTCAAGTATTTGTCCATGAAGCTGTAAGTTCTTACGCTGTGCTCGAAAGGGGGAGCCCGGCATAAAACTTCAGCATTGTTGGTTTTCAGTATGGAGAACTGTTTTGAAAATCGCAATTACTATTATCGTATGTCAATTGATACGCTGACTCCCCGACGCACACCGCTGGTTGCTGATTCCTCCCATAGAGGCGAGCGTGAAGATTTGCTCCACCATTTTTCCCGAGTCCGCCATACCACCGCATGGATATGCGAACCGCTCACGGTCGAAGACTGCGTCGTCCAAACTGCGACGGAGTGCTCGCCCGTCAAGTGGCAGCTTGCCCACATGACCTGGTTTTTCGAGCAGTTCGTGCTCATTCCGAATGACGAGAGTTATCACGAATTTCATCCCACGTTCTCGTATTTGTTTAACTCGTACTACAACGCGGTCGGCGACCGTACGCCACGCACTATTCGAGGGCTGATCTCGAGGCCAACGATGGCAGAAGTTTGGAGCTACCGCCGGCACGTGGATGCCGCGATGGAACAATTCTTGGCGCGCATCTCGGAGGATCTGCTGCGAACGATCGCTCCCGTGATCGAACTCGGAATAAACCACGAACAGCAGCACCAGGAACTAATACTCACCGATGTTAAGACGGTGCTTGCTCTGAACCCATTGCGGCCCGTGTATCGTCCACGGGAGATACAACCCTCGGAGGTTCCGTTACTCCAGTGGATTGCATTTGACGAAGGCCTCTACGAACTTGGTGCTGAAGGAACGCATTTCTTTTTCGATAACGAAGGCCCAAGACACCGCGAATACATTCCGGCCTTCGAGCTATCGGACCGGCTTATCACTAATGGAGAATTTAAAGCATTCATCGCCGATGGCGGCCATCGCACACCCTCATTCTGGCTTTCGGATGGATGGGCAAAAGTATTGGAAGAGAATTGGCGGGCGCCCAAATACTGGGAAGAACAGGATGGCGAGTGGTGGGCAATGACCTTGCAGGGATTTCGACCGGTCGAAGATTCGGAGCCAGTGACGCACATCAGCCACTACGAAGCCGATGCCTACGCTGCCTGGGCCGGCGCGCGTCTGCCAACCGAGTTCGAGTGGGAACTTGCGGTGAGAGCGCAGCCGATCTCCGGGAATTTTCTGGAGACTGGCAATTTCCATCCAGTCCCTCTTGTCCTGGGTATCCCAGCCGTCACTGCACCGCTTCATCAAACGTTCGGTGACGCCTGGCAGTGGACCCGCAGCGCCTACCTGCCCTATCCCGGTTACAAAGTCGCCAAAGGCGCGCTCGGGGAATACAACGGGAAGTTCATGTCCAATCAGATGGTGCTACGAGGCGGATCGTGCGTTACGCCGCAGGACCATATTCGAGCCACCTATCGGAACTTCTTTCCACCGGAAGCTCGCTGGCAATTTAGCGGCATTCGCCTGGCGCGGGACGCTCAGTAAAAGCATCGCAGGTGCCCATCGCCGGTAACGACATAGATTTCTGCACTGCCGTCGCCATCGAAATCTGCAGCGATAGGAGATCCCAGGGCCGCACCGGTTTCCATTTGGTCCACGATTGTAAAGTTACCGGCGTTCGATCCCACCGTAATGAGCCGGCCATCGTTCGTTCCGAAGACGAATTCCATCCGTCCATCGCCGTTCACATCGAGCGTTAGAACATCGGTGGCAATGGCGTTAAGGTCGATTT
>JAKAIL010000170.1 GCA_021825235.1 Bacteroidota bacterium
CACCGGTATGCTATCATTTGGATTGGAGAGACGATGATAATAATCCCGCCATGTCATCCACTTGCTGGCATCCCCACACATGAGGTAGGTGGCAATCGGGCGATCGCTGAGCCAGTGGAAGGTAAGGGAACCATCCTCGGCGTTCGTATCGACCGATTGCAGGGTACCATTCGATTGTGCGCTATAGCCTGCAGGGACAATAATGCTGATCGCTGAATTGGCTTTGTTATACGGGGCGTCATTACACGGCATCCACTTTCGAGCATCGTTCGGCTCGCTCATCGTATAGGCAAGATCCTGATCCACAAAGACGGAATCATGGAGCGGCCCGAAGCCGACGAATAGCCCTTTGGGATAAAAGTACATTCCGTCATCCGTATTGGAAGTGCGTGTGTAATAAATATCGAATGTAAGCTGCGTGCCGACGTTGCGTTCGGCGGGCGTAAGAGGAATGGGCAGTGTGTCCGCGATTGGTTCGGGAGTAGAAATAAATTCACCGTTGATCTTTGCGGAGTCGATCCGCATTTCCGCTGCATCGAAGACTACCGCGGAAGTGGTATCGAGTAGTTTTACAACAATTTGGTTGTGCCCGCTAAAAATCGTCGTGTGCTTTTCAAACACAGACCGCCAGTCCACTGTCAGATTATAGGAGACGACCGTATAGGGTCGCATGGAAAATGGGGCAGGTGTTTGGGCAAAACTTATGCATGGGGCGACCGCCACGACCATTTCGAAAGCTAACAGTTTCAGACTCATGACGAACTAACACACGCTGGATAGAAAAGAAATTCGGCGCTCGAGGAATTTAAAAAAAAATAGCACCGGGTTTGCCCTCCCGGTGCTTGTTGTGAGAAGCTTTTTATAGCTTCAGGTGGAGTCAATAGTTTAGTTTGCCAAGCCTTCCCATATAAAATTCTGTGCCAATACTAAAAATGGCCTTTTTGGTATGGTTTTGGCATGTGGAGAAATCCCCCTTTGTCCAAATATGAGAATTCTCTTTTATGGCAGTCTCAAAATCGTACAATCAATGGGCGATTTGGATCATTAAGTTATTTAATTCATCCCTTAGAAGATAAGTCCCTTCGGGCAACGCTTTTGTGCTTATCAAGGCACCATAACGAGAGATTGCTGCAGACGCAACTTTGCGCCCAAGGACATCATAAAGCGCAATAGTACCGGCCGAGTTCAGGACACGAAGCGATTCATCAGCCGGGTTTGGATAAGCTTCAAGATCGTGTGAGGAGTGAGGAACTACATCCACTGCGAGTGAACTCATGCTGCCGCTGCGATACGCTTCGAGCAGCATGCGAGCGATAGACAGCATCGAAGCAGAATCGCGCGGCGTAAGGGCCGCTCCCGTTGGCGGCTGGACGAAAAGGGCGTAATCGAAGTCTATGGTATCGCCCGGGACAAGCGGCGTGTGGCTTAGGCTGGAGAGCAATATTCGCGCATCACCTATTTTGCTCAACGCGGTATCGTGGTGTGGCTCCGTTAGGAAGGCGTAGCGCGCCGAATCGGTCGCCGGATCCTGCAAAATATCCCAATAGCGGATCGAAGTAACTCCCGTCGCCGGCCGGCCGGAACCATGTTGGCCCTGCAATACCATGACGCCAAGCAATGGATCGGTCGTACTTTGATTGGTAAAGAACACGGTAGCACTTGTCCCTTCGTCCTGCACGCCTTTGGTCCGATCGTCGTATGGGTAATTAATGTCTCCATCGACAGCTACTGCTACGACGGGATCGAAAACCGTATCACTGCCGGAGTAGATCACTTCGTTCTGTACCACAACGACATTGGCGAGCAACCCACTATTCCAAAAGCTTGCATCGGTGCGAACTTCCATCCCGAACGGATTTGCAATGCTATCGGGATCGGAATCTTTATAGACCAGGAACATATCCTGATCACCAAATACCGCTTTTGGTCCGGCTGCTTCGCGCAGTGCCGGATCATCCACATACGTGGCGCTGCCATTGATGAGGCGCAGCGGCCAGGCCGGTCCCACTAAGTCCGAGGAGAGATAGACGCGATATTTGTCGCGACCCGCTTGCGTGGTATCCGTCGCCGCGCCATCGTAGAGCAGGCTCCCGGGAGCAAATTCCGAGAGTGCGGTATTCGGATTGTAGCTAAATTCCGAGTGTGGGACCCTTACGCCATCGCTGTCCCGAAGTCCCCCGAACCATAAGCCTTCCCCGAAAATAACGGTATCGAACCGGCCTAATCCGGTCCATAACCCTCCGGCGCCCAGGCCAAAAATGGCGAGATGATTCGAATCCGTTTGATTGAAGAGCGAGCCATTGTTATTAAGATACCCGATCCAGTTCCCTATGGTGTTCGACCGCCGCATCTCCAAATCCTGCGCGTGAGCGGAACGGACGAGAAGCAGAGTAGGAACCAGAAAGCATAAAAGCCACAACACATGGGTTCGAGGGTTTGAGGAGGAAGGGATGAAGTACCTTAGCATAATCGCTTTGAAACAGACTCGGCGAAATCAGAAAAATTCAGCGTAATCCAGGTTTACATCCATCCTTCGCGCCGATACCAATCGGTCGTATCGCGAATGCCGTCTTCGAGCGATACATTTTGGTGGTAGCCTAATTCACGCACAGCTTTTTCCACGCTGCACGTCCAATTGGCCTGGACCATATCTCGGCCTTTTTCCCAATTCAGCACGCTAGGTTTGGAACGGAACATCGAAAAAAATTCCGAAAAGCCGGCGACGGTATAGACGACCGTGTGCGGGAGTTTCACCGTTAATCCCCGCCGCTTCAGAACCTCTGCGGTGAGATTGCTGATTTCCCGCCAGGTGTGGTGCTGCTCGCCACCGATGAAATAAGTCTGGTTTTTAGCCTCCTCTTTTTCCACTGCCAATACGGACGCATCGGCAATATCCGAAACATGGGCGAGATTAATCCACTTGTCCTTCATACCGATAAGCGGCCGCAGGCCTTTGTCCACCGTTTGAAAAAACGTGAGGATGGCAGTATCGCGTGGGCCATAAATCGCGGCAAGCCGCAGAATGGTTACCGGAATATCCTGGCGGGCGCGTTCTGCTTCTTCCTCCGCCGCACGTTTGGATTTGCCATAGGTCGTGATCGGATGCGGCGGGGTAAGTTCCGTTACCGGCTGGCCATCGAGCGACGGACCGACGGCGGTTTGGCTCGAGCACAGCACGAATCGGCTAAGGCCTGGATCATATCGCCGCGCCGCTTCAAGGAGGTTTCGCGTTGGAAGTAAATTCCCATCATAGAATCCCTGTCGGTTCTTAGCGGCCGTTACACCGCCCACGTGAATGATGGCGTCCACGTTTTCGACCGGCCGCCGAAGGGATTCCACATCCTTCACGTCCGCCCGGACGATTTCAATAGGCTTTCCATGCAGCCATTCCTCACTCGACCGTTCCCGCAAGAGCGCCCGCACTTCGTGACCGCCTGCGAGCAACCGGTCCGCTATGTGTGACCCAACAAATCCCGAAGCTCCTGTAACCAATATTTTCATGCGGTGAGGAACAACGCTTCGCGCCCAAAGAAGTGCCGTGAATCCGAGAAAGCCGAACCTCCGATGCCCATGGCCCGTTAGAGTGCTTCCATGCACCGCAAATTTCTCGCGCCGTTCCTCTCCCTTCTGTGGATGGGCATGTTCGCCTATACCACACAAGCCCAAAATGATTTTGTCAAGCTTCCGCTTTCCATTAATGTTCCGGACCAGAGCGAACTGCTCCCCGTCATTTCTGCTGATGGCAAGACGCTATATTTTACGCGGACTCGCATGGGCATCGATTCCACTCCGGTCTTCGATATTTGGCTGAGCCATATTACCAGGGATTCCACCGGTGCGCAGGTTTTTGCCAATCCGGAATTTATTGGCGGCAATCTTGCGAGCGCCTATGGCGTCGCTGTTACGTCCGTTGCGCCAGACAATAACACACTCTACATTATTGGCAAATTTCAAAGCGACGCTCCGCCGGACGAACGCTTGTTCGTAACGCATAAAATCGTGGGTGGCTGGTCCATTCCGGAACCGCTGAAGATCGAGAATCTCCGTGCCCATGGAGTCTATACCGATTATAGCTTCGGCCCGGATCAGCGAACGCTCATCCTGGCGGTGGACCGCGATTCGAGTATGGGCGACCGCGACCTCTACGTCAGCTTCTTTCAGGAACCATCTCGTGCGGGGAGTGGACAGGGGGAGGGAACCTGGAGCACGCCGCGGTGGCTCGGACCGCAAATCAATAGCCAATACACGGAAATGACGCCGTATCTGGCCAGCGATAACAAGACGCTCTATTTTTCGAGCAACCGGCCCGGGGGGATTGGCGAGGTAGATGTCTATCGTTCCGTCCGGCTGGACGATTCCTGGCAGCATTGGTCCAAGCCGGAAGACCTCGGGCCATCCGTGAATCGCTCGGGACGTACGACCTTCTACACCGAAGACGCGGAAGGAAAGTATGGTTACATTTCCTGGCGGCCGAACGAAGAAATGCCGAGTGCCATCTACCGCGTGAAGGTCTCGCGTGAACAGGCGGTAGCACTGGTGCATGGTGTGGTGCGCGATGCGAACGGGCATCCGTTGGGAGCGGAAATACGCTATGAGGAACTTGCTTCCAGTCCGGAAGATACCACCGCGAAAGGAGTTGGCATGGGCCGTTCCGATCCTACGACCGGCGAATACCAAATCACGCTGCCCGCCGGCGCTCGCTATGCGATTCGCGCCAAGCGCGATGGATATTTCCCGACCAGCGACAATATCGATCTCACCGATCTAAACAGTTACGAGGAAATCCAGCGCGACCTAAAGCTCAATCGAATCGAGACCGGAGCGGCGATCACACTCCACAACGTCTTCTTCGAGACGGACAAAGCGGATTTACTTCCCACCTCCCACGCCGAACTCGACCGCGTACAGCAATTGCTCTCAGACCACCCCGAATTCAAGCTCCAGATCGCCGGCTTTACCGATTCGACCGGCTCGGAAGCGCATAACCAGGCGCTTTCCAAAGCACGCGCGCAAGCCGTGGTTGCCTATCTCATCCAGCAAGGCGTTGCGCCAGAACGCCTGGCGGCCATTGGCTACGGTTCCCAAAAGCCGGTCGCCACAAACACCACCGAAACTGGCCGGGCACAGAACCGGCGCGTGGAGTTTATTTTGGTGAAGTGAAATGCACCTCTATGTGATTGTTGGGAGTATCATTGCGTTCTCGCTTGCCACTATTGGACTGCTGGCAAGCGTTGGCCCGAAGCCAGTGCGGTGGAGAATTCGAGCAATTCGTGCGCGGCACCGCATCTCTATTATCATGATAATACTTCTGTTCATGTTTTTTTGGCTGGCCTGGGGGATATATCTAGCCTTCACTTCAAGATAAGAAGGGAAAGCGGTAAAGGTTTTTTGCCACGAAAGCTGGGCGAGCCCAAAACCGGCGCGTTGAGTTTGTGCTGGTAAAATAAAAATCCCGCGTGGTGGTCGCCTACTCCTGCGACCATAAATTTCGTAAATCTGCTCAATGACCTTTCGTTTTACGAGCCATGCGATGCACGAAATCTCCCGCAGACGCATCCCAATCGCTTTGGTACAAGAGACATTAGAGCAACCGGAACAGATCGTTCCGGAGCGACTCGGGAGGCATGCCTATCAGGCGCGGAAGCGATTTCCCAATGGGCGAACCTATTTAGTCCGGGCAATTGTAGATAGATCAGACCATTCGGTGCGAACGGTCTATGCGACCAGCAAGATTAGAAAATTCTGGAGAATGTCATGAAAGTAACCTACGACGAAGAAGTCGATATTCTTAACATCGAACTCAGCGACGCCGAAATCGAAGAAAGCGATGAGGATAAACCCGGGATCATTCTCGATTATGATGCTCAGGGCAATGTTGTAGGCATTGAAATTCTCGATGCTTCGAAACGCATGCCTATCCCGCGCACCGTGGAGGTGGCACGAGTAGGATAAAATTGGTGGTGATTGATGGACCGAGTCCAAAACCGGCGCGTGGAGTTTGTGCTGGCGAAATAGGCACTTCGTCCGTTCGGATTAATTCAAACCGTTCCGAATTATCTTCCAGCTTTTGGGTTATTCTATGTGCTCCACTCGCGAGCACATAGAAGCCATTTTCTGTTCTACTTAGTAATTCATTCCCATGTCCACAAAAACTTTCCACTCGAAGAATATCCGCGATCTCGTCATTATTCGCGATAACCGCGTTTCCAGCCGCTATAAAAATGGCGAAAAGACCGCCATCACCGATTTCATCGAGGACTACATGAATGGCCGCGTGGACATCACCTGCGATCTTCAGGAGCTGATCCAGAACCGCACGCTCTTTTTCAAATATGCGTTCGTCGGTCATCATTTGAAATTCCTCGTTTCGCGATTTATTCCCGAAGTAGCGATCCATTCGAAAAAGCAGGACGAGCGGGTCATCCGCAGCCACTACGACCGTGGGAATGATTTCTTCGGAGCCTTTTTAGGCGACCGGATGGTCTATACGTCTGCCTTTTTTAAGACGGGCCTGGAGGATTTAGAGACGGCGCAGGACCAAAAACTCGATCTCGTCTGCCAGAAGCTGCAGATCAAGCCGGGGGAGCGGTTACTCGATATCGGCTGCGGATGGGGAACGCTTGCCGCACATTCCGCGAAATATTACGGGGCCGACTCCACCGGCATTACCATCGCACAAAAAGGTGCGGATTACGCGAACGATCAGATCAAACGATGGGGGGTTGCCGATCACGCGCGCGTGCTGCGCATGGATTATCGTTCCATTCCCGCCGATAAATACGATAAGATCTCCTGCCTGGAAATGGCCGAGCACGTTGGCGTAAAATACTTCCAGCGATTTATGAAGCAGAGCGCCGGACTCTTAAAAGACGACGGCCTTTTCTATCTCCAGATCGCAGGGTTGCGCGCGGGCTATCATAAGGAGTCGCTTATCTGGGGCGCGTTCATGTCCGAATATATTTTTCCCGGCGCGGACGCGAGCTGCCCGCTCAGCTTTGTCGTGAAGCGATTAGAGGGCGCGGGGCTGGAAATTCATAGCGTGGAAAATGTCGGGATCCATTATTCGCTCACGATCCAGAAGTGGTATCATAACTGGCAAAGCAACCGCCAGGCAATTCTGGAAGCCTATGGTCCGTGGTGGTTCCGCTGCTGGGAAGTGTTTTTGGCATGGTCCGTCGATATTGCGAAGCAGGGAAATTCCACCTGCTTCCAGATCGTCTGCAATAAAAATTTGGACGCCTATAATCGCCCGCGCTTTTTCTCCGGCGTGAACTTGGCCGAGCGCGATCTTCAGACCAATGGAAAAGTTGCCGCCGGCGGTGTATTGGCATGACAGAACGGTAGGCCGGGGTCACGTGGAGGACGGCATCCCTGCCGTCCTCGCGAGTGGCAAGGATGCCACTCGCCACGTGTGAATCGCGTGGGTCAGTGCTTCCAGCCTGACCTGCTCCCCGCTTTTCCCGGAACCCCCCATAGGTGCTCGGGTTGTTTTCTTCGGTAATTCACTTGCTCATCTCAATCATCCTTTCTATCCCACGCATCCCGGTTCAGACATTCCCCGTGACCATCCAGGAACAAATCAAATCCTACATCGCCAGCCAGCCGGTACCAAAACGCAGCGACATGCAGACCTTGCACACACTCATGCTGCGCCTATTACCGAAAGCGAAATTATGGTTCTTGGATGGCAAAGACGGGAACGGTAAAACCGTTTCGAACGCGAATATCGGGTACGGACTCCAAACCATGCACTACGCCAATGGCACATCGAGGGAATTTTACCAGATCGGCCTCAGCGCAAACACGACCGGCATCTCGGTCTACATCATGGGGATCGAAGACAAGAAATACTTAGCCAATACCTACGGAACGAAAATAGGCAAAGCCAGCGTCACCGGCTATTGCATTAAGTTCAAGAATCTCAAAGATGTAACCATCGATGTACTTGAAGCGGCTGTGCGGGATGGGGTTGAGGCGCGGAAAGGATAAGCTAGTTGTTGCTTAAGCAACGCCCTCGTGGAGGTTGTTGAACACTCGTCCGAATCGTCAACGATGTTATTCCGTGCATCTCGCTTTGCCGGGAGTACGGTCTTTAGCCCTGCGCAATGGCTCTTCAACAATCGTGCTGGTTACAACATGATAAGTCAATTAACAAAACTGCTTTGTTCACCCGAGGCTGCAGAAATTGTAGACCGTCTCGAAGTTTTCCTTCTCGCGTCCGAGCCTCTTGAGCCCGGCAGCAGGGGACTTGTTGTATGCTCTCTCATTGAAGGCCTTATCGATGAATTGCTAGTATTGAAGTCTGTTCCCCGGAACAGACTCCCGGGTTTCGAGAGAGCAAGGGAGCGGCTTGGAACCGCACTTAATGAGACGCCAAAATTGTGCTGTTTTAAGCACCCTGCGGGAACTCGGTTTTGTTATTGTGTCGTGAACGTCCCCAATTTTTGCCCGTATTGATTTTTTGCGAAGGACAATCCCTTCATGAATAATTTCCCAACACCGAGTATATATTTTGAGAAAGCTATCCGTGATTTCCGCCCAATGCCTGTGTTTCTCATTCGTTCGACAACCTTAACTTCAACCAAAATGAGACATTTGAGCAGGATTCTACGGTTTTTTGCAGTCCTGGCCAGTATTGCTTTCGTTCTTCCCAAAGCAGTATGGGCCGATTCCTATAGCTATGAGCCGGACACCATAACGTTCTCGCCAACGACGAATGGCCAGGATTCCGTCGTGAGCTACGTGCGGGTGGCCTACAACGGCGATTCGACCGGTCCGGGCACCTACATCCACGGCTGGATTTCGGATGGCTCCTCGTATTTCAGCGTTTCAGCCGATACGCTTCACATCACGATGCACAATTACCTGCGGATCGTCTATCATCTGCAATCGAGTGCGGTAACCGGCCAGCTTTCGATTTCGGCCTTTACCCGCGCGTGGAAGTACTCGACTTCAAACGGCATAGGCTATGTTAGCATATACGCTAACTTATTACCATTTACTTCGGTTTCTAACCTTTACCCTTTA